>NZ_JBFAKH010000043.1:0-63161 GCF_040655635.1 Streptomyces sp. NPDC050388 | reverse complement strand
TTGGCGTGCTGTTTTTCCACGGCGCGCTGCGAGCCGGCGTGGGTGGCCTGGTGGATGCGCCGCTGCAGGTCCGCGAGCTTGCCCGCGGTCGTACGGATGTCGATGTCGTTCACTGGTTGTTCCACTCCGGGGCTCACTGGTCAGAAGGTTTCGTGGGGGACGTGCACGCCCCAGACGTCGCGCAGCGCGTGGGAGACCTCGCCGACCGTGGCGTGCCCCCGCAGGGCCTCCCGTATCGCGGGGAGCACGTTCTCGGTGCCCTGGGCGGCGGTGCGCAGGGCGTCGAGGGCGCGTTCGAGGGCGTCGTTGTCGCGGTCCTTGCGCAGGGCAATGAGGCGTTCTCGCTGGTCGAACTCGATCTGGGGGTCTACGCGCAGCGGCTCGTAGGGTTCTTCCTCGTCCAGGACGAACGTGT
This sequence comes from Streptomyces sp. NPDC050388, assembly GCF_040655635.1. Lineage (NCBI taxonomy): Bacteria > Bacillati > Actinomycetota > Actinomycetes > Kitasatosporales > Streptomycetaceae > Streptomyces > Streptomyces sp. NPDC050388. The sequence goes on along the minus strand of NZ_JBFAKH010000043.1, from coordinate 62,746 downwards.
TGACGCCGACCACGGTGCGTTCCTTGTTGTCGATCTCCTGCGCGATCTGGTAGGCGGAGCGTTCGATCTCGGACTTCTGGAAGCCCTGCTCGATGGCCGCGACGGCACCGCCGCGGTCCTCGACGGCCTGCATCAACTCCAGGACTGCCCCCTCGATCTCGTCGGTCATCGACTCCATGAAGTAGGAACCGGCGAAGGGGTCGACGGTCTTGGTCACATCGGTTTCGTAGGCGATGACCTGCTGGGTGCGCAGGGCCAGTCGCGCTGCCTTCTGGGTGGGCAGGGCGATGGCCTCGTCGTAGGAGTTGGTGTGCAGGGACTGAGTCCCGCCCAGGACCGCTCCCAGGCCCTGCAGTGCGACCCGGACCAGATTGACTTCCGGCTGCTGGGCCGTCAGCTGCACGCCGGCGGTCTGGGTGTGGAAGCGCAGCATCTGTGACTTCGGATTCCGGGCGCCGAACTCCTCGCGCATGACGCGGGCCCAGATACGGCGGGCGGCGCGGAACTTCGCGACCTCCTCCAGCAGCGTGGTGCGGGCGACGAAGAAGAAGGACAGACGCGGAGCGAAGTCGTCGACGTCCAGGCCGGCGGCGAGCGCGGCCCGCACGTACTCCTTGGCGTTGGCGAGGGTGAATGCGATCTCCTGCGCGGGCGTGGCCCCGGCCTCGGCCATGTGGTAGCCGGAGATGGAGATCGTGTTCCAGCGCGGCAGCTCTCGGTGGCAGTAGGCGAAGATGTCGCTGATCAGCCGCAGCGACTGCTTCGGCGGGAAGATGTAGGTGCCGCGGGCGATGTACTCCTTGAGCACGTCGTTCTGGATCGTCCCGGTCAGCAGGTTGCCCGGGACTCCCTGCTCGGCGGCGACCAGCTGGTACAGCAGGAGGAGCGTCGAGGCGGGGGCGTTGATCGTCATCGACGTCGACACCTTGTCGAGCGGCAGACCCTGGAACAGCGTACGCATGTCCTGGATCGAGTCGATCGCCACACCGACCTTGCCGACCTCGCCCTGGGCGATGGCCTCGTCGGAGTCGTAGCCCATCTGGGTCGGCAGGTCGAAGGCCACGCTCAGGCCCCCGGTGCCGGCGCCGACCAGCTCGTGATAGCGCTCGTTGGACTCCTTCGCGGTGCCGAAGCCGGCGTACTGCCGCATCGTCCACGGCCGACCGGTGTACATCGACGGGTACACGCCCCGGGTGAACGGGAACCGCCCCGGCGCGCCCAACTTGGCGTCCGCGTCGAAGCCCGCCGGTGTGCCGGCGTCGTAAACCGGCTGGATCGGCAGCCCGGACTCGCTGCGTGCGAGAGAACCCACGGTGACCTCCTGTGGTACTCCATCTCTTCTGAACGGTACGCAGTACCATTCCAATGGGCAAGTGGCCACCGAAGGGCGAGACAGGGAATGATGGGTGATCATGAGCAAGCCAGCCGCGCGAATCCGGCTCTCGGAGGCCGCCTTCGCCCTGTTCGACGAGCGCGGATACGAGCAGACCACCGTCGATGACATCGCCGAACGCGCCGGTGTGGGCCGCACCACCTTCTTCCGGTACTACCCGGCGAAGGAAGACGTCATCTTCCCCGACCACGACCGGATGCTCGATCAGATCAAGGACCGCCTGGCCACCTCCAACCACGAGACCGCCCTGGCCGCCGTCTCCGACGCGGTCCGCCTGGTGCTGCTGCACTACCTCGACGAAGGCGACCTCGCCCGCCGGCGGTACCGGCTGACCAGCAAGGTCGCCGCGCTCCGCGACCGCGAGATCGCCAGTGTGGCCCGTTATCAGCGCCTGTTCCGCGAGTTCATCTCGAACTGGCTGGGGGACTCCAGCGAGTCGGCCTCCCTCAGGTCCGAGCTCATGGCCGCGTCCGTGGTCGCGGCCCACAACCACGTGCTGCGCCGATGGCTCCGGGGCGAGTCCCCCGACCCCGTCGGAGAGGTCGACGCCGCGATGCGCGAGGTGCTTGCCCTGTTCCCGGGCCCGCAGTCCCGTTCGGAGACGGACGCCGACGGCACCACCGTCGTCGCCTTCCGGAGCGGACAGGACATCGACACGTTGCTCCCCTCACTGCGACGCCTCCTCGGGGACCACTCCGAGCGGTGAACACGGCCGGCATGCCCCTTGCCCCTCGATGAGGGTGCCTGCTCACGTCGAGGCGACCGCTCTGGCCGCGGGGCCGGGCCACGGACAGCGGGAAGATCCGAAAGCGCGGCCCGTCAGGGGCACCGCCGGGTGTTGAGCCGGGCCGCCTGACGTGTCAGGTGGTCGCGCTCGGCGAGGTCGGGGGCCCTTCGGGCCGCCTCGGCGTACAGCCGGGCCGCCGTCGCCAGGTCGCCGTCACGCTCGTGGAGGTACGCCGCCACCGCGGTGTGGCGGGGCAGTGAGGCGTCCAGTTCCGCGAGCGCCGCCAGTCCGGCGCGCGGGCCGTCGGCCTCGCCGACGGCCACCGCTCGGTTGAGCCGGACGACCGGGCTGCCGGTCAGGCGCGTGAGCTCGTCGTACCACTCGACGATCTGCACCCAGTCGGTCTCCTCGGCGGTGGGTGCGTCGGCGTGGAGTGCCGCGACGGCGGCCTGGGCCTGGAACTCGCCCAGCCGGTCGCGGGCGAGGGCTGCCTGCAGGATCCCGACGCCCTCGGCGATCAATGCGGTGTCCCATCGGCCACGGTCCTGCTCGGCGAGCGGCACCAGGCTGCCGTCGGGCGCGGTCCGGGCGGCGCGCCGGGCGTGGTGGAGCAGCATGAGGGCGAGCAGCCCCGCCGCCTCGAGGTGGTCGACGGCGGCCGCGAGCTGCCGGGTGAGCCGGATGGCCTCGGCGGCGAGGTCGACGTCGCCGGAGTAGCCCTCGTTGAAGACCAGGTAGAGGACGCGCAGCACGGTCGCGACGTCGCCGGGCTGGTCGAACCTTCCCCAAGCTCTCGGCTTCTCCCCCACTCTCGACTTCGCTCGAGCGGGGGGACCCCCATGAGCAGGGGAGACCCCAACGCCGGAGACGGTGCGCTTGGCCCGGCTGATGCGCTGGGCCATGGTCGCCTCGGGCACCAGGTAGGCCTGGGTGATCTGGCGGGTCGTCAGCCCGCCGACGGCGCGCAGCGTGAGCGCGACGGCGGACGACGGCGTCAGCGACGGGTGGGCGCACAGGAAGTAGAGCCGGAGGGTGTCGTCCACCGCGGACGCGGGCCCGGGCGCCGGCTCCTCGTCGACGAGGTCCTCACGCCGGCGGCGGGCGGCGTCCGCCCGCCGCGCGTCGAGGAACCGGCGCCAGGCCACGGTGACCAGCCAGCCCTTCGCATCACGCGGAGGGTCGGCCGGCCAGACGCGGAGCGCCTCGACCAGCGCGTCCTGCACGGCGTCCTCGGCCGCCGCGAAGTCGGCTCCGCGGCGGACGAGGATCCCGAGCACGCTCGGCGTGAGGCTCCGGAGGAGGACCTCGTTCATCGAGGAGGTCACTCCGTGACGGTGGGCGGCGCGGCCAGGAACGGGCGCACCTCGAGCCACTCGTGGATCGGCTTCCCGCCCGCCCCGGGGGCGGCCGACAGTTCCCCGGCCAACTCGACGGCACGTTCGTAGGTGTCGACGTCGATGACCATCCAGCCGGCGATGAGGTCCTTGGTCTCGGCGAACGGACCGTCGGTGACCGGCGGACGCCCCTCGCCGTCGTACCGGACGAACGTCCCCTCGGGGGCGAGCGCCTGGCCGTCGATGAACTCGCCGGTCTTCTCGAGCCGGGCCGCGAAGTCGTTCATGTACTGCACGTGGGCCGAGACCTCCTGTGGCGTCCACCGGTCCATGGGCACGTCGTTGACCGGAGCCGGAGCGCCGCGGTAGTGCTTGAGCAGCAGGTACTTGGCCATCGGGTTTCTCCTCGGTACTGGTGCGCCCCATTGTGGTCGCGTTCACTGCGGGGACGTAGCCGGCCAGGGGTTCTCGACATCCGCGTCCGGTTTTTTTGGCTCCCGTGGGCGAGGCCGGGGGAGGGCCCGCCTGATGCGCGCCCCGGCCGGGCCGGGGCGTCCGTCCCGCGGCCTCGGCTCGCCGGAGCCTTGCGGAGCCCGACGCACCTCGGCAGGTACGCGTCTACCGTTGGGGTATGCGCGGCGACGTGGTGACGCTGTTCGTGTGCGGCGATGTGATGCTCGGCCGCGGCGTCGACCAGATCCTGGCCCACCCCGGCGATCCGGTGCTGCGGGAGACCTGCGTCACGGATGCCCGCACCTACGTCCGTATGGCCGAGTCGGTCAATGGACCGGTCCCGGCCCCCGTGTCCCCGTCCTGGCCGTGGGGTGAGGCGCTCCGGCTGCTGGACGGGACCGCCCCGGACGTACGGATCGTCAACCTCGAGACCTCCATCACGCGCAGTGACGCGTTCGCCCCCGGCAAGGCGGTTCACTACCGCATGCATCCGGCCAACGTGCCCGCCCTCACGGTGGCCCGGCCCGACGTCTGCGTCCTGGCCAACAACCATGTGCTGGACTTCGGCCGGTCGGGCCTGACGGAGACGCTGGAGACGCTCGACCGCTCGGGCCTGCGGGTGGCGGGCGCCGGGCAAAGTGCCGACGAGGCGCACCGGCCGGCGGCCGTCCCGGTCGGAACCGGCGGTCGTGTCCTTGTCCTCGCGCTGGGGGCGAGCTCCAGCGGTGTCCCGTCCGGCTGGGCGGCGACCGCGGCCCGCTCCGGCGTCGCCCATCTCCCCGACCTGTCGGTCGGCACGGCCACCGCGGTGGTGGAGCGCATACAGCGGGTGAAACGTGCGGGCGACACCGTGGTCGTGTCCGTGCACTGGGGCTCCAACTGGGGCTACCACGTCCCCCGCGAGCAGATCCGTTTCGCGCACGCCCTGGTGGACGGCGGCGTCGCCCTCGTCCACGGGCACTCCTCGCACCACCCCCGCCCCATCGAGGTGTACCGGCAGAGGCTGGTGCTGTACGGCTGCGGCGACTTCATCGACGACTACGAGGGCATCAGCGGGTACGAGGAGTACCGGGACGACCTCCGACTCGCCTACTTCGTCACGGTGGCGGCGGACACCGGCCGGTTCCTGAGCCTGCGCATGATGCCCCTGCGTTCCCGGCGTATGCGGCTGGAGCCCGCCTCGCACCAGGACGCCGCCTGGATGCACGCGACCCTCGACCGTGTCAGTGCTCCCGTGCACCCGGTCCTCGAACCGGACGGCACACTCTCACTGGAACCGCACCGTCAACGCCCGGCATGCTGACGTCCCGCCTCTCGGCCTCCCCGTCGCCGCACCGCTCGCGCAGGCGGGGCCGGCCGTGAAGCGGCCGGCCCCGCCGGTCGGGCCTAGACGCAGTCGGCGATCACCGCGACCTCGTGTGCCTGGATCTCGCCCGGGGACGGGCGGAACTCGTAACCGCCCGTCCCGATGTACGAAATCCCCGCGTGAGAGGTTCTCCCACGGTCAGGCTACGAGTTTCTGGACGACCGAATGAACGCCGGGCTATTTCAGACGCACAACCGTGTGTATCCGATCGCGGGATTGGCTGACTGATGGAAGTACTGGTTGCCCTCCGGATCGGAAATGCTCGCCCCGAACAACACGCAGTGCTTGCCGTCGGACTCCCACGCCGTATCGCGGGACGGGCCGATCGAGTACAGCCTCGGGCCGGACGCCGAATTACTCTGGTTGGCCGTCCCGGACGACCCCACCGTGGCAACACTCATCTCCGTCGCCACGCCGACCCACTGGGACTTCACCGCGAAACCACAGAACGAGCGCGTGTACGCGTTGTACTGCACGTACACGGTTCCCGCCGGCAGGGTGCTGTCGGAACGCACAATGGGCTCCGCGTGGACGTATGCGTAACCCGCGCCGCACACATCACCCACCGTGCTCGGTGCCAGTGGTGCGGCCGCCGCCGGCGCCGCAGCGACGCCGAGTGCGAGTGCTCCCAGGGCGACGCAACTCCATAACCGTCGAATATTCATTTCTCTCCCCCTCTTCGGACGACATGTGATCAGAGCCTGTGGCTCCGGTGAGGAGTTTACCGGGGGTCGACACGCGAAATGGGGAGCCGCGGAATGGGCTGCATCACATTCCATTCCCGCGAACCGTTCTCGAACTGCACCGCCCCGGATAATTCAATGGGTTCCGTCACCACAATCCGACTTTTCTGTATGTGGATGTACGGGATGTGCCGCGGTGAGCGATGGACGGCAGGTGCCGCCGACCCCGCAGTGCGGCTTCGGCGCAGTCGGCTGACGGGGCGCTTGATGGTTCGTCGTGCCGGATGAGGTCTGACCCGAAGCGGCACGGGCACCGGGAACGAGGTTCCGGGCCCGCTGGAACGTCTCGCCCAGGTCCCGCACCCGAGTGATCCGCGCGGGGTGCGGCAGGCGGCGTGATCGGCCCGAGCAGCTCCGGCGAACCGGTGACCGGGCTCATTCCGGCTGTGTGCCGAGCCGCTCGGCCAGGAAAGTGATGATTTCGTTCCGAGCCTGCAGGGTGGGGTGACCGTCCTGGTCGACGAGGTGAGCCGTGACGACGCTGTGGGCGCAACCGACGACATCACGGAAGAAGGGCGGGGGGTTCGTGTTCGCCGTCTCGGCTTTGAGCACGCGGCCGTCGAACGCTTCCCCGAGCAGCGCTCGGTAAGCGGCGAACCGCCGACCGGTGCACCAGGTGTCGTTGTCGAAGCGGTAGGCGAGGACCTTCAGTCCGTCGCGCGCCACACGTTCAGCGACGGCGGCTGCGTCCGCGTCGCTGATCTCCAGACCCCCGGGGTCGTCGAGCGGAAGCGAGGGATGGTTGACCACTGGTGCGATGACGGACGGTTCCAGCGCCATGGTCAGGGCGAAGTTGCCGGTGAAACACAGACCGACGGCGCCGACGCCGGGCCCGCCGCGCTCGGTGTGCGCCAGGCGAGCGAGGCCGCGCAGCCATGTGACGACGGGGCTGGTGCCACCACCGGCAAACGCTCGGAACTCGGCGCTGACGCACGCGCGTCGAACAACCGTCTCGCCCGTCCCGGCGAGCGGATAGGCACCGTCGACGCCGAAAAGAGAGGGCAGGTACACGGAGAAGCCGGCATCTCGCACCCAACGCGCGAACCGCGCGACGTCGGGGCTGATACCCGGCATCTCGGGCATGAGGACGACCGCCGGTCCTGACCCGGCTACGTACACGGTCTTGTCGACGCCGTCGACGCCGACGACTCTCCGTGAGAAGTCGTCCAAGGGGTCGTTCTGTCCTTGCATGATGGTCATGACCTAGATGGTGATGAGTGGCCGTCCTCCTGAGAAGCGGCGGCATCGCCACACATCCCGGTGATATCGCCATCCGTTCAAGACAGGAGGGGCCGCATGAGTCCGCTGCGAGTCGGTGTGCTGGCCTACCCCGGCTGCTTCGCGTCGGAGGTGTTCGGAGTCCCCGACCTCCTGGCCATGGCAACTCACGTCGCCGCGGCGCAAGGGGCGCTTCAGCCCGCCTACGAGGCGTCGGTCGTCTCGCCCCGGCGGCGGGTGGTCGCGTCCGGCGGCTCGGCCCTCGACGTCTCGGCGATTCGCCCGGTGGACGTCCTGATCGTGCCGGGCTTCGAGCTCTCGCCCACGCTCGACCTCGACGCGACACTCGCACGCCTGGGGCCGGAAGTGGCGTCGATCCGATCGCAGGCGGCTTCCGGGACCGCTGTCGTATCGATCTGCGTGGGCGCCTTCCTGGTCGCTGAAGCCGGGCTGCTCGGCGGGCGTGAAGCGACCACGTCCTGGTTGTTCGCGGATCGGTTCGCCGACCGGTACGCCGACGTGCGCCTCCGCCCGGAGAGGTTGGTCGTGACCGACCGAGGGGTGACGACCACAGCGGCCTTCAGCGCCATGTACGACTTCGCGTTGCAGTTCATCCGCGAGCACGACGGCCCCCACGTCGCCCGTAGCACCGCGCGTATCGCTCTTGTCGACGACGCGCGTTCCACGCAGGCTCCCTATGTCGATCCGGGGCTCGTCCCCACGGTGGGCAGAGAGTTCTCGCTCAGCGTCAAGCGGTGGCTCGACCAGAACCTCAGCGCTCGCTACGACCTGGCCGCCCTCGCCCGGGAGTTCCACGTCAGCACGAGAACCATGCTCCGGCGCTTCGGCGACGAAGCCGACGAGACGCCACTCGCGTACCTGCAGACGGCCCGGGTGCGTCGAGCCACCCACCTGCTGGAGACGACGGACAGGACCGTCGCCAGCATCGCCGCCGACGTCGGGTACCGCGATCCCGGGTCGTTCAGCGGCATCTTCGCCAGACACACGGGCCGGAGCCCGAGGGAGTACCGCGCGGTATTCCGTCGTCGTTGCGACCCTCGACCGTCAACCTGACGAACGGAGGATGAGTGCGGGATCTCCCGCGCGGGCGAACGGTGCTGCGAGCCAGGTGACACCACCTCCAGGTCATCGCTTCGACGTTCGACAGGGGCGACAGCCGTGCCGACCCCGGAAACGAGGAGCCCCGTTCCGGCAGCTCGAGGCTGCTCGGGCGTGGTGGGGCGCCTTCCAGGTCGGCCGGAGACTTCGGGCGGGGTGGTTGATGCTCCGCCGCGCCGCTCACAGGGGGCCCGGGCCTGCCTGGTGCGCTCCCGAAAACCCGACGGAACCGACCCAGGCCGTGGATCCGGTGACGGCAAGGTGGTACTCCGCTGTCGTCTGCTCCTCGTCCCAGGTCGAGTTCAGGGTGACGCGCGCTGTCAGCTTTGCTCCTGCGGGTACCTTGATCTGGAGCCAGTTGACATACCGGCTCGCCCTCGACTCGGCCACCACGTTGCCGGCACCGTCGAGAAGTTCCACCGTGTAGAGGTCGGCGATCTCCTGCGGCGGCTTCCAGCTCGCAGGCAGATGGAAGACGTTGCGAATCAGGATGTCCTCGGTGTCGACGGCCGCTCCGTTCGGGAAGACCGTCAGGGCGGGATAGGCACCGCACGGGTTGAAACCGTAGGCGTTGAACATGCAGGACAAGTCGGCGAAGCCCCGGTCCGGTACCACCGTGACCGTGACGAACTGATCCTCGGCCGACGTCATGGTGTACTCGGTCGGCCGACCGGGCGTCGTGACGTCGGTGGCCGTGAACGATGTGTCGAGAGCGACATCGGGGGCGTGGGCGCGGCCGCGGGGGTACGTCTCGACGAGTTCGTACATGCGCCGCCGGCCGCTGCCCCAGGGTGCCGCACCTTCGACCTCGGTGACCAGCTTCCCGTTGTCGTAGTAGCGGCCGTCGGCCGGATCGAGGAGGACGCCCATGGGCCCGCGGGGCCCGAGCGGACCGAGCGGGCCGTAGACGCCCAGGGGGCCGGCGGGCCCGAGAGGTCCGTACACACCGCCGGCCTGGAGTTGCCCGGAGATTTCGTTGACCGCGGGCAGGTTCTCGCAGTAGGCCTCCTGGCCGACCGGACCGGTCGGGCCGAGCGGTCCGCTCTCACTCAGGACCGGTTGAGCGAGGATGCCCCATGTGTCGAGCAGCGATGCGAAGAACGGGTGGTGCCGCAGGTAATCGAGTTGCGTCTCCCAGTACGCACTCGCCTCTCCGAGGGGTCCGTACCGGCCGAGTGGCCCCCAGGGCCCGAGCGGCCCCAGGTGTCCCAGCGGTCCGACGGGACGCAACAGCGCTTCTCCGGGCTCGCCGTCCGCGTACGCGGCAGGGTCGATCCGTGGCTGAATCGATGTCATCAGCGGTTCGGCACGGTCGTCCGCGTCACTGTCCATGGTCAGTTGCCGCTCCACGGTGGTCGCGCTGGTCCACGTCCAGTCGGGCATGGCGGACGCCCCGTCGACGACGCAGGGCCGCTCGTCCGGTGCTTCTGCGGATGCCGGCTGAGCCGCTCCCAGCAGCATGCCGAGGCTGCTCAGCACGACAAGGGTCCGACGCCGCCGATTGAAGACCACTGATTCCCCCTGTGGGTCAACTCACTTCGAGTGCACACATATGCAGTGCAGGATCGATGGTGACACGCTGCGGTTGCCGGGCAGTGACCGACCCACTGCTCGGCTTCGTCGTGGCGCGCCACAAGCCGCCGAAGGCGAATGTGAACCGAGGACACTGCCGTCGCCCCCAAGCTCTCGGCTTCTCCCCCGAGTTCTCGGCTCCGCTCGAACAGGGGGGACCCCCACGAGCAGGGGACACCCCCCATGACGCCGCTCCTTGACGGGCAAACGCTGCCTGCCGATGGCCATTGGAGACCGCTGCGCGAGTCGCGTTCCTCACCGCACAACCATGATCGACCGTCATGAATCCGATGTCTTGCCGTCAACCGTGAACGAGTTGGTCAGTAGTCGGTCACCGGGGCAATGGGCCCGATCACCGGGACCGAAGGTCACCCTGTTTCCGGACCCGGCTCAGTGGGGCTTTACCGCTGTGCCCGTCCCGTCGGCGTCGTGGCATGAAGTTGCCGTGCGATGAGGGTGCGAGGAGACTGGCAGAGAGAGGGGGTGTTCCTCAGCTGCGGGTCCAGGGCCATGTCGTCACCGGCCGGGGCTTCCGCACCGATGTGAAGAGGCGAGAGCGATGTCACGTCAGTACTACCAACGTGGCCATCTCGTCGAGGCTGAAGAACTCGACGATGTCATCGCAATCAAGATGGGCGCGGCTCCCCGGGACAGAGTTCACGAAAGAGACGGATCTGGGAAGCAGCGCTCGTGGGGAGATACGCGAAGCCGGCATCGACGACGAGACGACCGAAGCCTTCGCCCGAGCGAACTGGATGTTCGTCAGGCCGAACCAACGGACCCGCGAAGTCTTCACCACAGGCGACGAGATTCCCCGGTGCGGAGGCGGCCGGCAAGGTCATTCGGTGGCCCGATGGCAGGATCGGTACCGCGACCGACGCGTTGACCGTCCGGTTGGAGCCGGCACTGTCGGAGAACAAGGCCGAGCGCGAGACAGCCGGTTTGAGCATCGTCGACTACGGGGTCGAGGCGGCGTACGGTCTGTACCCCACCTCGGGGACGAGTGACGGCTACGCGTACAGCCGACACCTCACCGACCCGGCCGCCACGAAGGTGTTCGGCTGCACGATCGAGTGCGGTGACACGTTCCAACCGGTGTCGGGCGAAGCCGAACAGGCCATCCGGGAGGTCTCGGCAGCGTTGCCGGCACTCGCGCTCGACGCTCCCGAGGTCACGGACAGCTCGGTGGAGTGAGTGCGGACGGCGGGACCGGCTCTGAGCCCGAAGCACGTAGCGAACGCTGCCGCCCTCGTACGCAGAGCGTGAACAACGACTGCTTGCCGTAGTCGAAAGTGGTTGTCCGAGGAGCCGCTGCCGGCCGCCGACCGGACCGTGGGCGTGCCTCACACACGCCGCCTCCTTTGGTGAAGGGATGAGCCTGCCATGGCCACCAAGACCAAGAAGAAGAGCACTTCGTCGGCCAAGAAGCCGGCTTCCTCCGAGGGAGAGCTGATCACCTCGCTGCGTCGTTACATCCGTACCCGTGGACCTGAGCTGCTCGAGGATCCGAACATCAGCTCCGTGGGCATCGGCCGCAAGCTCACCGGCGGGCGGCGCGGCAGGCAGGTCGCGCTGCAGTTCACGGTGGACAGCAAGGTCGAGCCGGAGGTGCTGGAGACGCTGGGCACCACACCGATACCCGAGACGATCACGGTGGACGGTACCGGAGTGCCCACCGACGTCATCGAGCGCAGCTACACACCTCGGTTCCGAAGGGTCGCCGAGACCAAGGGCCCGTTGCGCAAGACCCGTCCGGACCCGATCGAGCCCGGGGTGAGTGCCGGGTCGGTGACGGTCTCGGCGGGTGCGATCGGCTGCATCGTGTACGACAGGACCGACGGCACCCCCTGTGTGCTGAGCAACTGGCACGTGCTGCAGGACCCTCGCGGCGAACTGGGTGTGGAGATCGTCCAGCCCGGCCCGCACGACGACAACCGCATCCACCGCAATCGCCTGGGCACGCTCAAGAGGTCCCACTTGGGCGTGGCCGGTGACTGTGCGATCGCCACCATCGAGGATCGCGCCCTCATCCAGGAGATCTTCGAACTGGGCGTGGCCCCCAGGGAACTGGGAGAGCCGGAACTCGACGACAAGGTCATCACCAGCGGACGGACCACCGGCGTCACCCACGGCATCGTCCGCCGCATCGACACCCTCGCCAAGCTCGACTACGGCGGTCAGGTCGGAAACAAGGTCATCGGCTGCTTCGAAATAGGCCCTGACCCCGACCATCCGCCCGAGACCGGGGAGACCAGCAGCGGTGATGACTCCAGTGCGGTGTGGCTCTTCGAACGAGGCGGCCGCCCCGGCACGGTCATGGCCGGGCTGCACTTCGGCGGTGAAGCCGCGGGCGACCCGGACGAGCACGCGCTGGCATGCCTGTCGACCTCGGTGTTCGAGAGGCTCGAGATCAGCCTGACCCCGCCGGCCCCGGAAGACCTCCGGACCATCGCCGGATACGCCCCGGACTTCCTCGACGAGCGGATCGACGTCCCACAGCTGGACGCGGACCTCACCCGCGACGCGGTCCGCCTCAACGGTTCCGAGGTGGTCTCCTACACGCACTTCTCGCTCGCCCTGAGCAAGAAACGGCGCTTCCCCTTCTGGGTGGGCTGGAACATCAACGGTGGCACCTTGAAGAAGCTCAGCCGCAACGGCATCCCGTTCGTCAAGGACCCGAGGCTGCCCGCCACCGCACAGGTGGGCAACGAACTGTACGAGAACAACCGGCTCGACCGCGGGCACATAGCCCGCCGCGCCGATCTGCTGTGGGGCAGCCTGCCGGAAGCCGAGAAGGCCAACACCGACTCGTTCTTCTACACCAACATCACTCCGCAGATGGACGACTTCAACCAGAGCTCCAAGAACGGGTTGTGGGGCGAACTGGAGGACGCCGTCTTCGCCGACACGGAGGTCGACGACCTCAAGGTCAGTGTGTTCGGGGGACCGGTGTTCCAGGAGGACGACCGTACCTTCCGCGGGGTGAAGATCCCCCGCGAGTTCTGGAAAGTCATCGCCTTCACCCAGCACGGCAAGCTGAAGACCAAGGGGTTCCTGCTCACCCAGAACCTCGATCAGCTCGAATCCCTGGAACTCGATGAGTTCCGCGTCTTCCAGGTCACCCTCGGCGAGCTCGAGAACCGCACCCGGCTCAGCTTCTCGGCCGCCCTGCACAAGGGTGACACCCTTCAGGTACTTGAAGCTGTCGCCGACCGGACCCCCTTGGAGACCCTGGCCGATATCCAGTGGGATTGATCGTACGACCGGCTCGCTCGGCGCGGAAGACGGAGACGGCGGGGATCTGAGGTCTGAGCGGGTACTTCGGCGGTTTTCCGTTCAGACTCTCGGACTCCGCCATGGTCAACGCATCCCTCTTGGCTGCAACGTTCGCGTTGCACACGTGCGATCGACCCACCGTCGCTCAGTCGGCGAGGTGACTGCCGATCGATCGGGCGACGTCGGCGTGAGCGAGATACTCCGTGATGCTGTGGGCCCGGTCGCGGGCATTGACGACGGCGAGGTCGGTCAGGCCGTCCGCCCAGTCGTCGGCCAGGGGGCATCCGATGGCCACCGCGTCGGTCGGGCACCATGCGTTGAGCCAGTCCGCCACCTTCTCCGGGCTTTTCGGCCCGCCGGACAGGAGCCGGTTGTACACGCTGTCCATCCCGAGGGGGCTGCCCACCGTGGTCAGGTGGACGACCTCCACCCCGGGAGACAGCCGAGTGATGAGGTCCATGCCGACGACCGTGCCCAGGCTGTGGCTGACGAGGACCACCTCACCCGCGGTCGGCACGGTCTCGAGCACGCAGCCCAGGACCTCCTCGCGGATCCGTCGGTCGTCGAGGTACGCGGCCACGTCGCGGAAGACGAGGGAGATGGCCCATGTGTCGAGATCGCTTCTGGCTGCCAGCCAGTCCAGATACCGCCACACGGCGCCGACCGCGGGGTCCAGGTTCAGCCCCTCGGTGGCTTGCTGCGTCTCGGGCGGCACGTACCACTTGGCGGCCGCCTCGCCGATGATCTCCTCGTACACCGCGCGGGTGGTGGGGGAGCCGGGCGCGACGGCCGTCGGCGCCTCGGTGGCCAAGGGAACGGACTCCTGTGTTCCGAGGGCCCGCACCAGACGGTCCCCGTAGAACGGGAACCAGATGTCCGCCGGATCGACTGTCGCCAGCCCGGCCCGGACGAGCCCTTGGTTGAGCCCCGCGGCCCATTCGCGGCGCAGTGCCTCGGGGTCCTTGCCCTGCTGGGCGCGACCGTGCAGGAAGACCAGATGCCGCCTGCCGCCGAACGCGCTGTCCCGGGCGCGCAGGCCCGTTGCACGCGAGGGGACCGCTTCGGCGGACGCCCGTCCGACGGGAGCGGAAGGGTCGGCCGGTCCGGCGACGGCACCCGTGGTCGCGGAGGCCGGTCCGGCCACGGCGCCGGTGGTACCGACGGCCGTCAGGGAACCGCCCAGCCCCGCCTCCGGCCCCATGCCGGCCAGCAGTGCCCGCTGCCCGGCGCTGAGCGGCAGCGACGCGAGATGCTTCAGGATGGAACTGATACGCACCCCCTCGTTGGACACCCAGTCGATGGTGTCGTCGCCGTCGCCGGGTTGCCGGACCTGGCCGTCGCGGCGCAGGAGGCGGCCCTGTTCATCGCTCCTGGGCACGCCGCTGTGGTGGAGGGCGATGACCTCCCACTGGTCGTTGAAAACCGGGGAGCCCGAGTTCCCGGGCTCGGTGTCCGTGCGGTAGTGGAGAAAGTCGTCCAAGCGCACCTGCAGGGCGTTCTCGCGTACGGCGATCTCTTTCAGGCGTCCCATCGGGTGGCCGATGATGTTGACCGGCTCGCCGATCACCAGCTTGCCCGGCTGGGCGCTGAGCCGGTGCCAGCCGAAGGCCTCACCCGGTGGCCTCCGGTCGGGACCAGGGGCGACCAGGACCAGGGCGAAATCGAGACGCTTGTCCGCCGTGAAGAACCCGTCCGGGGCGAACTCCAGCCGTGTCGGCGGCTGCGGGGTGTTGTCAACGGTGACCTGGGCGTCGAACTCCACGAAGCAGTGCCGAGCGGCATCTGCGTCGGGGAGGACATGATGATTGGTCATCAGCAGGCCGGGCGACACCAGGAAACCGGTGCCGATCGGCAACTCGCGACCGTTCTCCCGCGCCGAGATCCGGGCGATGCTGCGTGCGGCCCGGGCACCGCGCGGCAGGAAACTCCATGCCTGCAGTTCCTTGGACACACCGAGAATCCGCTCGAACGCGGCGGACGGCGCCAGTGGTTCGGCGCGGACCGCTTCCACCACCATGGCAGTCGGCACGGCCTGCCGGTCGAGCAGACGGGCCGCCCGCACCGCCAGTGCTTCCGGCGAATCGGGGAAGCTGACCCCGGCCTCCTGCTGTCGCTCGACCTCTCGGCGCTGCTCGCTGGTCTCGTCGTACCGGGCGGCGGCGGCCGCTGCCTGGTGTTCCCGCTCATCACGGGACCTGTCCATGACTTCCATGACCTTCACCGTCCCTCGAGGGCGCGGAACTGCACGAAGGAGTTCACCGACCCGGTGGGAAAGGCACCCGGACCGTCCGGCGTTCGCCCCGACGCAGGGCGCTGTGGGGCACGCGATCGCGGGCTTGTCTCCGTGTTCCTCTGAAAGCCCCTGATGTGCTTCGACGGGGCAGCGAGGCCGTGCCGGTTCCGCGCGGCTGTCGGGGCGACCACCACTCACGGGCGACCGGCAGACGCCGAGGCCGGCCGCGTCGCACCCCCGCTCATCTCCATGGTGCGCCTCATGAGGAACCACGGCGACCCGTGGCCGTCGGCCGAAAGCCGACCGCAGGCCGACGTGTCCTCCGGCCCGAGCGGTGAGGACGGCTGATGGCGCGACTGCGGCCCGACTGGCCTCGAGAACTGACGTGCCCTCGGCTCCCGGAACGAGGGCACGGTGCGGCAGACCGGAGGCACACGGGCGGCGACGGTGGCACGTGTGCATGTATCTCGGTCGAGGCCCCGCGCACCGTGCCGTCGCTCCAACGGCTTTCCACGCTCGCGGCAGTGCGGATCACTCGCTTGAGTCGCCTTGGGACCCAGAGCCGGAGGTTCCGGCTCGTCATGCGTTCGACGCACGTGCACCCGTACTTTCCCCGTCGGTACGAGTGCGGGAGAACAAGCGGAACGTGTAAGGACACGCCATGCGTGACAACGCATGGCCCGTCTTCAAAACCAGCGGACATCTGTGGCCCCACCACGCCGACGCGGATCCCCGTGCAGTCCCCGTCGCCACGCTCGTCCTGGCCGAGGAGGAACTGCCGGGAGCGCAGAACCCGCCCGGCCCGGGCGCCGACACACCGCCCGCCTTCCCGCTGCCGCCAGGTCTCCCTCCCGTTGTCCCTCCGGTGGTCCCGCCGCTGCGGCCCTGCAACCCGGACTTCCGGGACGGCTGCTACGAAGTGACCACCCGGCCCCACCCGAGCGTCTTCCAGTCCAGGACCGGCACACTGTGCGTCGACCGGACCGCGCTTGCTTCGGGGCCCGGCGGGGCCATCAGCACGTCCCTGGGCGGACCCGTCACCGTCTCCTGGAAGCTGACCCAGCCCTCCGGCGTCGAACTGCTGGTCCCCGACGACACTCGCCTGGAGGCCGACTGCCGGGTCTTCTGGAGCTCCGACGGCTCCCCCCTCGAACGGCCCGGCCAACACACGGTCACCGTCACGACCGCCGGGACCGCCGGTGGCGTGCCGGTCGGCGGCACCGGCAGCTGAGGCAACCGGGCCGACCGCCCCACGACCGACGAGGAGAACCGCGACGCCGCCCTGGTCATGCACCCCGAGGTCGGCAAGTGGGTCGTCCCCGGCGGCAACGCTCCCCATCTGGAGGAAGCCGTCAGCCGCCTGCGCACGCTGGACGACGCCGCGGGCCGGTGCTCCCGGGTGGCGGACGCCTTCAGCCGGACTCGAACTGGTACCGCGGCCCGAGGAGAGCCGAGCCGGGCAGCGGTCACGGCACGCTCATCGCCCGGGTCCCTCGACTGGCGTGGAGTCCGTGACAGCAGGAGGGGAGCCGGTCGTCATGGCGGGGAAGCCTTGCAAAGGCTGACGGCGGACCGTGCGCTTCGGCAACGGTGCCGGCAGAGCATCCGACGGCGTTCCCGAGAGGGAACGAGTGCCGGGCCGTCCTCACATGGGGCTGGCCGTACAGCAAAGTATCCACAGTCCGAGGGCATTGACGGACTGATCGTCCGAGAACCCGGGTGCCCGCATGGTGCCGGGTTTGCGTGCGGCCCCCATCGGGCGCAAGGTGGAACCAGAGGGGACTGTGGCGGTGAGCGGCACACGGCCCCTGGGAAGGTGCGCAACTGCCAGGCAGGTGCGCTGCCGTGCCGACCGGCAGGCCTCACTCCTTACCGGCCTCCACTGCTCGAGGAGGCACGATGGTTGCTCTCTCCAACGTGCGGTTCGGCAAGCGCAACGATGAGGTCAAGGCCACTCAGACGGCGCTCATCGCAGTCGGAATGGACATCCCTGCGGGCGCCACCGGATTCTTCGGCGAGCAGACGAGAGCGGCCTACGCGGCGTGGCAGCGCATGCTGGGACTCACCGGTTCGGCTGCCGACGGATTCCCCGGCTGCTCCTCCCTGACCGAACTCGGTGCCAGATGTGGGTTCGTCGTGGACTGCCACCACCTCGGGGCCATCACCAAGAGTTCCGTGCGTTTCTCGAAGAACTTGGGAGTGGCCGTCGGGGAGGCCACGGCCCGTACATTTGCCGAGCAGGCGTGCGACAGGACCGGTGCACCGAGGAGCTGGGTCACGGGGGTCGGCAACGGAGCGAACCTGCTGACCCTCATGTCCCGCGAGTCGTCCTACCAGCCGAACGCGGTGAACCGGGACGACGTCAACGCAACAGGTCCGGTGCAGCCGGACGGTGCCAAGCTCAACTGCTCACGCGGCTACACCCAGGTGATTCCCGTGACGTTCGCCGAGAACCACCAGGCGGGCACATCCGACCGCATCTACGACCCGGTGGCGAACATCGCCGCAGCAATCAACTGCATCTGGCGCCGGTACGGTGACGTCTCGCGCGTTCAACAGGCGAATCCGCATCGTGAACCGGCTCCTTACTGAAAGGAGGGAGGGCCGCCATGCCTGCGCTGGCGCCATTCCCAGGTACGGGATTCTTCCACAAGGGACAACGCAGTCCCGTGATCGCCTCGATGGGCAAACGCCTGGTGGCGGAAGGGTGCGGGAAGTACCGGACAGGTCCTGGTCCCGAGTGGACCGATGTCGATCGACAGTCGTTCGCCGCCTGGCAGCGCAAGATCGGTTTCGAGGGGGACGACGCCGACGGCATTCCGGGCAAGACCTCCTGGGACCGGCTCCGCGTCCCGACGGCGCCGCCCCCGACTCCCGGCGCCCGTGCCGCATCTCCCGTAACGGGGCACCATGTCACGACCCCTTACCGGAAAAAGGGCCCTCACTGGAGCCTGGGCTACCACACCGGCGCGGACTACGCCGCCCCGCAGGGCACGCCATGTGTCGCGGTGCGCAGCGGTTCCGTAGCCCGTAGCGGACATGACCGCAGTTTCGGCGACTTCCTCGTGCTGCGCGTCGGAGGGTTCGACTTCTGGTACTGCCACCTCTCCGAGCAGACGGTGAAAGGGGGTCCGGTCATGGCCGGACAGAAGATCGGAGAAGTCGGCTCCACCGGAAATGCCACCGGCCCCCATCTCCACTTCGAGAAGCGCCCGGCCGGTGGCGGTTTCGGATCCGACGTGCCCCCCGACTGGTAGCCGTCAAGTGGCCGCCCGGCTCGGAATCAGCGAGGGGCGGCGCCAAGGCCGCTCGAATCGTCGAGTGGTTCGTCAAGCAGGGGTACTGCTTCAGCAAGGGCGGCTGCAACGATCTCGCGCGGAACGGTACCGAGACGGGTTTCTTCGGCGAGGCGTCCGTGCCCTCACCGCCTTGACGGGGACCGGGCAGAACTGAGACGGAGGCCCGGCCGCGGCTCCGGTACAGAGGGCGACCACGGTCAGGTGCGTTTCGAGCCGGGCCCGGGCCGCTGAGGCCGACTCCGTCGGGCGGGCCCCGCTCGTCTGCCCGACGGAGACGGTGCCGTGCAGGAGCAAGACCTCCCGCGGATCGACGCCATGGGGACGCCGACGGCGTAGGTGGGCGAAGGCGAGCAGAGCTCGTCAACCCGTCAGCAGTTCTCGCTGATCACCTGCTCGAGGGTGTCGAGAGACAACTCGTCCTGCTTGAGCTGCGCCGCCAGGCTCTCCACCCTCTGTTCGAGGGCTGCAATCGCCTTCTGGTCCGGGTCCGGCTGCCCCCTGAGGTGGCCGATTTCGCTTCGGAGGCGGAAGATCTCGTCTCTGCGGCGTTTGATGTCTCGGCGGGCGCTCTCCGCCGCGCGGCGCATCATGGCACAGGGCCTTTCGGTCCTCACAGCCTCGGCTGCCATCTCAGAACTCCTTGCTTTTTCGGCATTTCTATCCGGAAGGTATGGCCCGCAGAACACGGAAAGGGGCCCATTTCGGTGGGACCGCTGATTCAGGACCGCCCCGCCCAGCGTGTGCCCTGCCGCAGGTAATGACAGCGTCGGGCACGTGCTTGGCGTCGACGCCGTCATCTGGAGCAGTTCACCGGCGGGCAGAACCCACGTTCTCGGTCCTGGTGCTGACGGTGTTCGTCACCGCCGCCGGCGCCGCTTTGCGGGCGGATCTGGTGGGCGGTTCCCCTGGAGCGTGGGCACGGGGTCGGCCGCCCAGGGACCGGCTGCCGTTTCATCGGAGTCGAGCATCTCCTCGCCGTAAAGATCGTGCAGCCAATTGGATTGGTAAATGGTGTCGAGATAACGCTCGCCGAGATCGGGGGCGATGGCCACCGCGGTGAGGCCACGCGTGTCATGGGTGTCCAGCCAGCGCATCGCGCCGCTGACGACCGTGCCGGTGGAACCGCCGAAGAGGAATCCGCGTTTGGCCAGGCGATGGCACGCACGGATGGTGTCCGTCTCCTCGACGCGTATCACCTCGTCCACGTAGGACTCGTCGAGCAGCGGCGGAGGCACGCTCATGCCGAGCCCGGGAATCATGCGGCGGCCCGGCGCACCACCGAAGGTCACCGAACCGACGCTGTCCACCGCCACGATCCGTACCGGCCGGTGCCACTGGCGGAAATAGCGTGCGCAGCCCATCAGGGTTCCGGTGGTGCCGGCGCCGACGAACAGGACGTCCAGGTGCGGGAAGTGCCGGGCGATCTCCGGCGCCGTCTTGCGGTAGTGCGCCTTCCAGTTGCCCGGATTGGTGTACTGACTGAGCCACACATACCGGTCATCGGCATCGCACAGCGCACGGACGTAGTCGAGCCGCGCACTCAGAAAACTGCTTTTGGCGTCCAGGCTGGCGATGGTGTGCACCTGGCTGCCCAATGCCTCCATCAGAAGTCTGGTCGACAGGTTGCAGCGGGAGTCCGTCACGCACAGGAACCGGTAGCCCTTGCTCGCCGCGATCATGCTCAGCGCTACGCCGAGGTTGCCGGACGAGGACTCGACCAGGATCGACTCCGGTGTGAGGTCCCCGTCTCGCTCGGCGGCCTCCACCATCTCGGTCGCGGCCTTCAGCTTGATCGAGCCGGCGAAGTTGAAGCCCTCGCACTTCAGGAGCAGGGGGCGCCCGAAAAGGGGCTCGAGGTCGACATAGAGCTGGGACTCGTTGAAGGCATGGGGAGCGGATATGACGGGCACGACGGCCTCCTCCTCATCTGCGGCAGGGCGCTCCCGGACGGCTATCCGTAACGGCGCAGTTCGTGGAAGAAGTCGTCGATGACGTGCAGCTCTCCGGAGCGGACCAGTTCGTCGTAGACGTACTTGCCGACCGCGAGGTCGAGCACCCCGAGGCCGAAGGGCGAGAACACCACCGGTCGGCCCGTCGGCACTGTCACCCGACCGGCCATCACGTCGTCCAACGTGCCCTGCAAGAAGTCCCGGTTGCCCGTGAGCTGCTCGGCCAGATGCGGCGAGGTGCCGGCCTTCAGGCAGTGCTCGACGTCATCCACGATGTTGGTCGAGGCGAGAACGACCTCCGGTGCGAGGTCGCGCAGCGACACATGCAGGACCACAGGATTGTGCGAGAACCACGTAGGGTCGCTGACGTGCGGCTCACCGGCGACGGTGGCGAAGACCACCAGGTCGCTGCCACGGATCAGCTCCTCGGCGCTGTGGTGCACCGTGATCCGGCCTGTGGTGCCCGACTGCTCGAGGCAGCGGCAAAACCCTGCCGCGCTGTCGGCGGACAGGTCGTGTATGCCTGTCTCGTCGAACGACCAGCCGTTGCCGACCAGGAACGTGTGGATGTAGCGGGCGATCAGGCCCGTCCCGAAGAACCCGACGCGCGTGGGCCGTGGCCGGTCCCGGCTGAGCCGATCCGCGGCCAGCACCGCGGACGCGGCCGTCCTGGTGGCGCTGATGATGGAACTCTCCAGGCAGGCGAACGGGTAACCGGTGTCCTGGTCGTTGAGGATCAGCACGGCGGACGCCCTCGGGATGCCGGCCTGTACGTTCTCCGGGAAACTGGAGATCCACTTCACGCCGTCCACCCGTACGTGCCCGCCGATCGAGGCCGGCAGCGCGATGATCCGGGAGGTCGGACGGTCGGGGAACCGCAGGAAGTACGACGGCGGGTTCACCGAGTCACCGGCGCCGTGCAGCCGGTAGGCGACCTCGGCCAACTCGACGATCTGCTTCTCGCGCCCCTCCAGCACCTGCTGGACCTGGGCACCGGAGATCACCGCGAAGGGCCGCACGGTGTGCGGTTCGCCTGTTGCGGACGCCGTCACGGCGGCGGGGACGCTGGTCATCGGGCGGTCACCTCGAAGGTCGGCGAGCAGTCGGACATCCGCACCGGGTCGGCCATCGCGACGAGCACGTCGCGCGGTCCCTCGAAGGGCTCCCGGCTGTGCGCGGTGCGCAGGTTGTCGACGATCATCAGGTCGCCGGCCTGCCACGGCTCGCGTGCGGTGTGGGCCTCGTAGACCTTGTTGAGCAGTTGCACCACGTCCTCGCCGATCGGGTCGCCGCTTCCGAAACGGGTGTTGAACGGCAGCCCGTCGGCGCCGTAGACCTCCACGAGGTACTCGCGGACCTCGGGGGCCAACGTCCACTCGTTGAGGAACGCGACCTGGTTGAACCAGCAGCGCCGCCCGGTGACCGGATGGCGCACCACGGCGCTGCGGCGCTGTCTGGTGTGCAGGGTCCCGTCGGACTGCCATTCGAACTCGATGGCGTTGGCGCGGCAGTAACTCTCGACAGCACCCCGCTCGTCGGTGCCGAACGCCTCGTTGAGGGAGGACCCGATCTCGTCGTTGTAGCTGCGGGTGAGCAGCCAGCCCTCCCGCTCGAACCGCTCGGTCAACGCGGTGGGCAGTTCCTCGAGCACGGTCGCCGCGTCGGCCACTCCGGTCGCCCCGCCCTGTTGGGGCGCGGTGAGGCAGGCGAACAGCATCAGGCCGGGGAACTCCAGCGTGTAACTCTGTTCATGGTGCATGCACATCGGCTGGTTCGACGGCCACTGTGCCGAGGAGTACACGCCGTCGGCATAGGTCCGCCGGGGTGCGAAGGCCTCCCTCTCGGCCATCAGCCTGGTGCTCAGCCGCTCGAAGACGGCACTGGCCCCGGCCACATCAGGCAGCCCGAGGCCGCGGATCAGGACGCAGCCGTGCTCGGCGACGACGGCGCGCAGCGCCTCTCGGTGCTCGGCTGCCCAGCGCGTCGCGTCGCTGGTGATCTCGGCCCGCAGTATCGGAGGCCGGCCGGGTTGGAGTTCGACCTCGTCGAGCAGCGACGCCGGGGATATGGAGGACATCCTGATTTCCTTTCAGTGTGCAGCTGTGTGTGCCGCTCAGGAAGCAGGCAGTAGTTCGACGGCGCGCAGCACGGCCTGCGCTGCCTCGGACGGACGGCTGCGCAGGAAGTAGTGGCCGCCCTCGGCGATTTCCTGCAGGTCGATGTGGACCGCGAGGAGCTCCCAGTCACGGTGGCGTTGCGGGTGATCGGCCGTGATCGGGTCGTCGGCGGCGACGACCACGGTGACCGGCACGGACAGCTTCACCGCCGGGGGAGTATCGAGGAGATCTGCGAAATAGCGGTGTGCGGACACGCAGTCGTGCCGGTAGGCCGCACCGATGTGCTCGGCGCGCTGCGCATCCAGCTCATGGAGCTCGGCGTAGCTGCTGTCCGCACTCAGCTTCGCGGCGATCTCGGCGTCGCTCAGCCCGGTCAGCTCGGTGACTGCGTCGCGCCGGTCAGCGGCATTGCCGAGCAACTGCGCGCCGATGAAGACCCGTTGAACATCCACCCCGTGCTCGTCCAACTGCCTGGCCGTCTCCACGGCGAAAGCCGCGCCAGACGAGTGCCCCCACAACAGGACTCCGCGCAGGCCGCATTCGGTGATCTCGGCGACAACCTGAGCAACCACGTCCGCCATCGACGCGAAAGGCTCGCTCTCGGCAGCCACGTCGTGACCGGGCAGCTCAACGGCGTAGACCGCGATCCCACTGCCCAGCAGGGCCTTGGCCATCGGCTGGAAGTTCACCGCGTTGCCGCCGGCGTAGGGGAAGCACACCAGGGCACCAGTCGGAGCACCGTCCGGTTCGCACAGCGACTGAAGCAGCCCGGAACGCCGATCGGACCTGTCGTCGACCAGCGCGGCCAGATCGGCGAGGACCGGATGCCGGGTCACGTCCTTGAGTGACACCGTACGGTCCAGAGCGATCACCAGCTGTACGGCTGACAGCGATGTGCCGCCTCGGTCGAAGAAATGGGTCCGTCGATCGATCTGAGCCCGCGGGATGCCGAGCACCTCCGCCCAAGCGGCCGCCAACCGCTGCTCGGTCGGCGTTTCCGGCAGGTGGGAGCCTCCTTCGCCGTCCTCGACGACGTCCGGTTCTTCCACGAGTGCTGCCAGGGCCCTCTTGTCGGTCTTGCCGTTGGCGGTCAGCGGCAGTCTTTCCCGCCAGTGGAAGGCCGACGGCACCATGTACTCCGGCAGCGACTCACCCAGCCGGTCCCGCAGGTCCTCGACGGGGAGCGACGTCGGGCCGGAGTAGAAGGCCACGAGGTGCTTGCTCCGGTCGGGTGGCTCGGCGACCACCACCGCACCGTCGCGGACGCCGGGGACCCGCAGCAGGGTGTTCTCGATCTCGCCGATCTCGATCCTGAAGCCGCGGATCTTGATCTGGGTGTCACGACGTCCGAGGAACTCCAGCTTGCCCTCGGGCAGCCAGCGGCCGTGGTCGCCACTGCGATAGAGCCGGGCTCCCTCGCGGTGCGGATCGGGCATGAAAGCCTGCTTGGTGCGGTCGGGGTCGTTGACGTACCCACGGCCGACACAGACGCCGGAGAAGACGATCTCGCCGGGGGCGCCGAGCGGTACCGGTGACAGCTGTTCGTCGACGACGTAGACGTGCACATTGCTGACGGGGGGACCGAGCGGGACCCGTTCGCGGTCCGGTACCCGGTCCAGGACCTCGTGGTTGGTGTCGTCGCAGGTCTCGGTCAAGCCGTAGGCGTTGACCAGCTTGATGCCGGGCTCGGCCGCGAACCAGCGCTGCGTGAGCTCCTTCTTCAACGCCTCACCGGTGACGGACACGTACCGCAGGTCGGGCAGCTCGCGCGGGTGCTGCTCCAGATACGTCAGGACGACTTCGAGGTACGACGGCACGACCTGGAGCACGGCGACCCGGCCGCGGGCGATCCTGTCGACGAACCGCTGGACGTCCAGGATCACCTCCTGCTCGACCAACAGGGTCCGCCCACCCACCAGGAGGGCGGACAACAGTTGCCACAGCGAGATGTCGAAGCACTGTGGGGCGGTCTGGGCGACCACCTGTCCCTCGCCGACGTCGAGCTCCAGGTCCTCGATCTTGGCGTAGAGGTGGTTGAGCATGCCCGCGTGCTCGCACATCGCGCCCTTGGGCTCTCCGGTGGAGCCGGAGGTGAAGTAGATGTAGGCGAGTTGGTCCGGCGCGACGGCGATGCCCAGGTCGTCGTCACGACCGCCCTCGTCGTACGCCGTGCCGGTGAAGAGCTTCTGGACTCCTGGTAGCGAGTCCAGGGCCTGGTCGAGCGAGTCGGTGCTCGTGGGCTCGGTGAGCACGAGCCCGCATTCGGCGCGGGAGAGCATGGCCGCGATGCGATCGGCCGGGAAGCGTGGATCGACGGGCAGGTACACGCCCCCGGCCTTGAAGACCGCGAGGACGGAGGCCATCCAGTTCAGGTTTCTCTCGGTCACCACCGCGACGACGCCTTCGCGTCTCAGCCCCCGCGCCAACAGGGCTCGTCCCAGCTGGTTGGCACGTGCGTTGAGCTCCCGGTAGGTCCACTCCCGGTCGCCGTGCACGGCGGCGACGGCCTTCGGGTGCAGCCTCACCCGCTGTTCGAACAGCTCGTGCATCCGGGCGTCCGGCAGGGCACGGCGCGGTCCGGACAGCCCTTCGAGCTGGAACCGGAGCTCCTCGTCGGAGAGCAGGCGCTGCCGCGCGTGCTCGGCATCCGGATCCGCTGCGATGAGCGCGAGCGCGGTGAGGTGGTAACCGACGATCCTGGCGGCGTGATCCGCGTCGAGTACGTCGGTCCGGTACCGCAGTCGCAGCGTGGGCCGGCCCCTGCGTTCCGAGAACGCCGTCCACAGCACGGTGTCTTCGGAGAGATCGCCGACAACCTCCGTCGGACAGGGACTGAGGGCCGGATTCGGATCGAGGACGGTCTCGATCGGCGGTTCGGCGAGGTCCAGCTCGCGTCTGAGTTCGTCGACCGGAAAGTCCTTGTGCGCCAGCAGTTCCGACGCGACGCGGTGGGTGTCGACCAGTAGCGCCCGCCATGATGCCGGCGCGGTCGTCAGCCGGCAGGGCAACGGTGGGCCGCCCTCCTCCACGACGTAGCCGGTCGTGACCTCGTGCTCGCCTGACAGTGCGGCGAGTACCTTGGCGTGCGCGGCCAGCATCACGGAGCCGAGAGGCATCGTGAGATCCTCCGCCAACCGGCGCAAGGCGTTCATGACGTCGTCCGAAATCGTGGCCTCGTGCTCGTCGACCCCCGGCACCGGCCGGAGCGTCCACCGAGGGATCGTGGTGGATCCGCCGGTGACGAGCACACCGCGCCAGAATTCCCGGTCCGCCACTCGCGTTGCCATCGATCAGTCCCTCTCCACTTGCCGTGGCCACCATGTCTGTCGCCGCCGACCAGGCCGGCTCCTTTGTCTTCGTCGCTGTCGGCGGACCGCCCGGCCGGACCGCCCGGCCGGTCGAGCCGACTTGCTCAAGACGGTCCTGTGCTATTCCTGCCGCGCCGGTGCCAAGGGCTGACCGGGGGCGCCGCTCATCTCCGTGGCCGGGTTCCCGCCCCACTGCACGTGCTGCGGGACTTCCTCGCCCTTCATGAGGAAGGAGTCGGGTGCGAGTACTGAGCCGTCACCCATCGTCACTCCGTAGTGAACGTGGGAGCCGACACCGAGGGTGCATCCGTCCCCCAGCGTGCTGCGGTCGGACTTGAAGGTGCCGTCCTCCTGCGAGTGACATTGGATCTTGCTCCCCGCATTGAGGGTGCAGTCGTTCCCGATGGTGGTGAGCATCCGCTCCGTCAGATAGCAGCCGTCATCGAAGATCCTGCTGCCGATCCGGACACCCAGGAGCCGCCAGATCACGTTCTTGAAGGGAGTGCCGTTGAAGATGTCGAGGTACTCGTCAGGAACCTTCCACAGACGCTCGTGCCACCAGAAGTACGGGTCATAGATGGAGCACAACTGCGG
This sequence comes from Streptomyces sp. NPDC050388, assembly GCF_040655635.1. NCBI lineage: Bacteria > Bacillati > Actinomycetota > Actinomycetes > Kitasatosporales > Streptomycetaceae > Streptomyces > Streptomyces sp. NPDC050388. The sequence goes on along the minus strand of NZ_JBFAKH010000043.1, from coordinate 36,045 downwards.
TTGCAGCCCGCGGAAGGCAACGATGGCACGCTCCACCAGTACGAAATAGAGGGGGGTGAACGCCAGGCTGAGCACCAGGAATGCCGCGATTGCTCCGGGACCGAGGGAGTCATACAGTTCGGCATTCATGAGGGCAAGCGCAGTGACGGCGAAGAAGAAAAACCACCGTACGAGCAGGAAGAGGACCATCGACCGGATGTTGAAACGGTTCTTGGCAGCGAGGTTGCGGTGCAACTCGGCTCCGGTCCGCATGTGATCGAACCGCAAGTCACGCTCCACCGAACGGGGAATCTCGAAGCACGGCGAGCCGAGCAGACCCACTCCCTCACGTACCTCGCCATCGAGTGGAACCATCACCTTCGTCGCGAGGAGACAGTTGTCGCCCGTCTTCGCCCCGGACGGATACGCGATGTTGTTCCCGAGGAAGTTGTGCCGTCCGATCGACGCACGGGACACCCGGAAAGACGTACTCGAAAAGTCGGCATTGACGATCGACAGGCCGTCAGCGATCATCGTACCGCTGCCGACAGAGCACAGATACGGGGTCTCGTGCTGTACTTCCGTGCCGAAGTTGGACCCGGTCTGCTCCACCTGTGACAGGTCGTATCCAAGGCCGCGCAGATAGTGGACGATGTAGGAGCTGTCGCCGAAGAGCCATGTGAAGAACTTGACGTTGGTGATGCGCGCGATCGCCCGGTGCATTGAGTAGTGAAAGCCGTACAGCGGATACACCATGTCCGGCTTGACGAGCAGATTCAGCAGGCGCGGCACGGTGAACAGAGCGACGATGCCCACGACGACGAAGCTGAGGAACAGAACGCAGGACATGACCAGCGCATCGACATAGAGCTCCGCCGACACGAGCCCTGTCACGCCCGGGGCCAGTCGGTCGTTCAGTGCCGGTACTTCCGCCAGCAGCATGTACAGGCCCCCGACGGCCAACGGCACGGTGAGGAGGAACAGCTGACCCACTGTGGCGAGGCCGAAGCCGACCCGGCGCAAAGTGCCGCACTTGGCGGGCGGGATCCGCACGTAGTCGAGCTCTGTGCGCTGTGCCGGAGATCCGTGCCACCGCTGGTCGCCGGGGACCGCTTGGCCGCTGTGCAGTGATGACGCATGACCGAGCTGCGCCCCGTCACCCATCGACGTGGCAATGTCGAGCACGGTCTTCTCGCCGATGAACACATTTCGACCAAGGGCGACCGGGCCCGTCTGAATACGGCCGGCGTGCGCCCGGTAGCACCGGAAGTACGACTCCTTGCGGATCACCGTGCCGGCGCCGATCGTGAGCAGGTCGGTGCAGACCGGAACGTTGCGCGAGAGGATCGTGACACCCGGGCCGATGCGTGCGCCGAGTGCCCGCAGGTAGAGCACATACAGGGGGTTTCCGACGAAGAAGACCATCGGGTTGGCGTGGAGCAGTACCTTGACGGTCCAGAAGCGAAGATAGGCCAGACCCCAGACCGGGAAATCGCCTTCTTTCCAACGGCCGATGAGGATCCATTTGGCCGCGACCGGGAAAGTGCACATGCCGACGAAGCCGACGCCGCCGAAGACGACCGATCGTAGGTAAATGTCCGTCACGTTCGAGCCGGCGGATATCCATAGATAGCCGCGTTCGGTGAGGATTGCGATGAGGAAGGAGTATCCCAGGAAAAGCAGGAACTGCAGCACTCCGCAGAGGGTGTACTGCAGCGTGCTGCCCGGAGTCGCGGACTCCGAGGATGCTCGGCCCGGCGAGCCGGCGGGGGAGGGTGTGGCAGTGATGCCGGTTCCGGCGTCGGTGAGTGCCGCCGCCAGGCTGTGGATCGTCCGGTGATGGTAGACATCCTTTATCGAGACTGACGGCAGATCCGCCCGTTTCCTGACGCGTGCGCAGAATTGTGCCATCACCAATGAATTGGCGCCGAGGTCGTCGAAGAAATTAGCGTCGACCGAAACCTGCTCGACGCCCACGACGCCGGCGAGTACCTCGGCGAGGTTCCTTTCCGTGTCTGGCGACGGACTTTTTTCTTTCGACGGGACGTGCGTCCTGTGCTCGGCGACTCCAGGTTCATCCGGAACGGCCGTCAGGGACTCGGCAGACTTCTCCAGCATGCAAGCTCCTTGAGCACTCGCAGAACCATCGGGCTCCAGTCTCTGTCGTCCACCGACAGGGTGCCACTCGAATCGATTACGTAGCGTGACGCGAGGAGTCGTCAATGCCGGGATTCGGTTGTAACGGCCTGTCGTCCGGTATGCAGAGCAGATTCGTGCCACTGAGACGGAGATCGCGGTGTCGTGTCCTTGCTCGGCCCGGATTCACCGAATGGGCCCCGAGGGATCGTTCGTCGTGCTGCGGGTCTCGGTGCGGTGGCTGGGGGGATCGCGGACCGTGGCGGTGACGGCCCGGGCGTGGAATGTCTCGACGCGGGCGCCGCGGGGCTCATGCACCCCAATGGCCTCAATCTTGACCCTCTGTTGAGCGCGTCGCCAGCACTGCCCTTAGCGTTGCTGCCGGGCGGAGAGCCCGCTCATGAATGGATCCGGATGAATTTCGTCACGACCAGGGTGAACATGGCGAACTTTCCCAGTAACACCGCGGGCCTTCTCGCACGTTCTCGTCCACGGTCCTCAGATCTGCTCGGGTGCCTTGCCTTCTGTGAACCGACCCAACGCGCCGCCGTCCGACGGCAGCGGCGTCGGACAAGGCCTGGGCAGCCCTGACTCTGTTCATTCCCGCGCACACGGAGGCGACCATGGGCTTCGCCGGCCGGCCCTTCATATTCCTGGCCATCGCGGTTCTCGGCGGCTCTGCCGGGCTTGCTCTCATCGGATCTCCATCGGCCGACGTGATCCCGCTGAAGACGGCTGAAACTGCGGCAACTCACCCCGCCGACAGCTCCTCGGAGAAAAGCCGCACCATCCGCGTGGAAGCCCGGCTGCAAGCCGGCGAAGAGCTGGATCTGGGTGCAACGGGCCGCAGCGTCGGCGACCAGTTCGTCTTCAGCGGGAATCTGGTGTCGACCGAGGGGCCGGAAGAACGCTTCGTCGGACGCTTCGGTGGGTTCTGCGCCATCACCGACCTCGAACACAACGCAGGACAATGCTCGTCGACCGCGGTGCTGCCGGAAGGACAGATCACCGTCCAGGGCGAGCAAGCCGGGATTCCGGTACCGAGCCCGGTCGTCGACGCGATCACCGGAGGTACCGGGGAGTTCCGTAAGGCGCGCGGCCAGGTGACACAGCGGGTGTTGTCGCCGGCGATCTGGCAACTCACATTCGAAGTTTTCGACGTGCAGCCTCATCGGACCGGGGACGGCCGCAGTCCGACCAAGGTGCCGATGCCCCTGTCCTCCCCCGGCAAGTAGCTGCGTCAGGGGATCTCGCCGCCGCCCGGAATGCAGTGGCGAGAGCAGCGTTCCCGCCCGCGCCGGGTACAGGGCAGCCTCTGTCGCAGGCCCGGTCCTGGTCATCGACCGCAGGGCCTGCAGCGCCACACCGGGCGGAGGGGCGTCATTTTCTGATCGATGTCGACTTGGCCGCCAACCGGCCATGAGATCCAAGAAGTTGAGAACAAAACGAAGCGCCTCCCCGACCCACACCGATCACCACACCTGGAGACGTCGTGATCAAGAACTTCCGCGCACTCATGAACTGGGGCGTCGCCCTGGCCACCGCCACGGCCGTCACCGTCACGATCGGCGCAACCACCGGCGGCCGGCCGTCCCCGCTGCCGGTCGACCCGCACACCCGCCCGACGGCCGACCAGGGAAAGGAACCGCAGACCGAGCCCCAGGCGACAGAGCACCGACGGATCGCCACATCGGTCCTGGACAGAGACTTCAAGTTCACACTCACCGCTCTGAGGTCGCAGACCGATCCGCTCGCGGCATCCGTGCGCCTCCAGGTCTTCACCTTCGAAGACGGTGCGTGGAGAGAGTCGGACCGCGCTCTGGTCGGCGGGGTGGACGCCTGGTTCTGGTTCCCGCTGACCGGCCGCCACGCGGTGTGCGAGTTCTTCACCGCCGGTACGGAGCCCGCACCGGTTGCCGTCAGCCTGCTGATCACGCCGTCGACAGGCTGCTCACCGACCGAGAACTTCCAGATCGAGAACGGGCAGATCATCCCCGCCTGACAGCGACCGGTGGCTGCGGTGCCGACAGCAAGTCGTCAAGTTCTGCCAGGTTCCGAGAAGTTGGAGCCCTCCTGAGTACACTCCAACCATTGGCTGGAGGAGCACGGTCCAGCCCGGCATCCGCCCCGCACGCTCGCCCTGCGAGGGCAGCTCCACCTCGGCCTCCAGGACGCACGGGTCGCGCACGCGGACCTGTTTGAGGAGCTGCGGCCGACCGCCGAGTGGCCGGCCGACGCGATGGACACCTCCCGACTCCACGCCGAGCCGGCCGAGACCTGCCTGTACCTGGGCCGCCCGCTGCCGACTGCCCCGGCCACCCACCGCGCCTGCCTGGGCGACCTGAATCCCCGGAATCCGCTCGTCATGGTGCTCACCCGCCCACCCAGCGGATTCCGGATGCGGATCGCCTGACGGAGAGTGCCGGTATTGACCGGAAGCAATCTGAAGCATCGGACCTTCTTGTTGCCCTCCGCCACGTGTCGGTCGAGTCCACCCTGCGACGGGCCGCTGCCCTTGGGAAGTCGGTGTCCTCACTGCCGTAGTCGGTGTGTCGCGTGCGGAAGCCGACTGGGTGCCTTCAGGTGGCGGCTGCAAGGGCGAGGGAATGGGATCGGTACAGATGGTGGTGATCGACTCGAAGAGGCTTTCCCGCCGGCGGCGTCGGCCGGCCGGTCGGAGCGCTGCCCCTTTGTGTCTCCCGGAGCAGTGGTGTCTTCCGGCTGCCCTGGGTTGTAATGTCCCCGACCCGGCAACCGCTCAGCAGCCTGCCTCCGAACCCCGGGCCACCGACGGACGCATCGAGGCGCCACTGCCGCCAGCGGCGTGCCCGGCGGTTCCTCCGGGCACGCCGCGTCGTCGCGGCGCTCCTGCCTCTCACGGCCCGGGCGGGAGCCGGGACCGGTGAGCAGGAGACAAGGGGCGACGGCGTGCGAAGTGTGGGTGTGGAAGAGGAACTGCTGCTGGTGGACCCGAACAGTGGTGTGCCGGTCGCCGTCTCCGGCGCGGCGCTCGCGGCTGCCGACCGCCGGGCCTGGGAGCACGGCAGGGTCGGCGCGAAGGGGCACCAGTTCGAGAAGGAACTTCAACAGGAGCAGGTGGAGTTCGCGACCGAGCCGGTGACGGAGATGAGCCGGCTCCAGGAGGAGATCACCCGCTGCCGTAGGGAGGCGGCACGGCACGCGGGCACTGCCGGGGCGGTGGTGGTGGCTGTGGCGACCTCGCCGTTGGTTGTCGAGCCGTCGTTGAGTACCGGTACCCGTTATCGCTGGCTGAGTGAACAGTTCGGGGTGACGGCTCAGGAGCAGTTGACCTGTGGCTGCCATGTCCACGTGTCGGTGGACTCCGACGAGGAGGGTGTGGCTGTCCTGGACCGCATACGTCCGTGGCTGGCGGTTCTGACGGCGATGAGCGCGAACTCGCCTTTCTGGCAGGGGCAGGACACCGGCTACGGCAGCTATCGCAGCCGGGTGTGGAACCGCTGGCCGTCCGCCGGACCGGTCGAGATCTTCGGGTCCGCCGACCGTTACCACGAGCAGGTTACCGCCATGGTCGGCACGGGGGTTCTCCGTGACGAGGGCATGGTCTACTTCGACGCCCGGCTCTCCGCCTCGTATCCCACCGTGGAGATCCGTGTGGCGGACGTGTGCCTGGACGCGTCCGCTCCCGTGCTGCTGGCCGCGCTCACGCGTGCCTTGGTGGAGACGTCCGCCCGGGCTTGGCAGGACGGTGTACCGCCGGACAGGGTCGGGACGGGCTTGCTGCGCCTCGCCTCGTGGCGAGCGGGACGCTCGGGTCTCGACGGTCCCCTCCTGCACCCCGAGACCATGCGCGAGACCTCCGCTGCCGGCGCGGTGCGGGTCATGTACCGGTACGTTCGCGAGGCGCTGGTGGACCACGGCGACGACGATCTCGTTCGTGAGGGCATCGCCCGCCTCCTCGAACAGGGCAACGGGGCGCGTACGCAACGCCGACTGCTGGCAGAGGAGGGCGGTCTCGCCCGTGTCGTGACCCGCTGCGCCGACCTGACCACGAGCAGTTGACGTCCTTCCGCTGTGCGGGTTCGTTGTCGTCAGGCTGATCGCGGCTGAGCGGATCTGCCGGATCCGCTCGGTCGGCACGGTGTCCTGGCACTTGCGCGCACGGCTCGCGCTCGGCGCGTTCATCGGGAGTCAGCCGGTCGTCCCGCTCGTCGGCCTCGGCCTGGCAGATCCAGCCGCGCAAGGCCTCAGGATGTACAGCGAGTCCGCTGCCCGGTCTGAGGCAGACCTGATGGATGAGCCGCTCCCGGCTTTCGGTAGTCTCCGTCGCCCGTGTGGCCCCGGCAGAGGGCTCCGTCCTCGACTCCGTTGCGCACGGGTACCAGGCGGGACCCATGTTCTGGAAGCCGTGGCAGCCGGAGTTCTCGTGCTGCAGGTAGTGCAGCAGTTCCTGGAGAAGCCAGGCATGCACCGCGCTGCCCACTCCCTCGTGTCCGATCAGCACCTGTGCCTGGTGAGCGATCTCTGCCCAGGACAGACGGCAGAGGGCTACCTGGCGCTCGTGCCGCCTGTCGTTCTTGACGTCGATGAGCCGGCGGGCTTCCTGACGGGCAAGTACCGCTCTCTCCTCCGATCTCGAACGCCGGACCCGACGGGGCCGCGCCCGGGCAGGCCGGTCAGGAACGACGTGGTCTGCTCGCCCCGGTTCCTTGCCGGCCTACCCGATCTGCGCGCCGGCGCGGGCGCCGCGGCCGCGGGTGTGCCGGCCGGAGCCCGGTCGCCGGCAGCCGTCCTTGAGGGGATCGCCGATGTGCCGGACCGGGGGCTCCGCGCGGCGGGCTCCACCACCGACCCGTTCGCAAAGAAGATCACCGTGCCGCATCCGACCCCGGTGGGCAATCGCCTTGTCCAACAACGTCCGATCCTGGGCAGACGGAAAAGGTGATCTTCTTGTCGAACCCAGGAGGGGGCTCATCACCATGGCCGCACCTGCGCGTCGTACACCGCCCGCGAACCGTCGGCGCTCGTTCGACCTGCGCTCGACAGCTCTGTTCTTCGCCCTTCTGGCCGTGGTGGTGAGCATCCTGGGATTCGCGGCCCGCACGGCGGTCGACATCGCCGAGCGGCATCCCGGCTGGGCGTTCGTCCTGCTCCTGCTGGGTGCCGCGGGCATCACGGGCCTGGGACGCCGCCTCCACCTGGCGAGAGCGGCACGGCGGGCCGCGGCCGCGCTCGACGAGGCGGCAACGGAGGCGGCCGAGGTGTGGGAGACCGCGACCGTTCCGCGTCAGCGAGCGGCTTTCGGCGTTGACATCGACTACGACGCCCTGGACGCCGAGGAGTTCGAGGCAGCGGTCGCCCACCTCTGCGAGCGCGACGGCTGTTCCGACGTGGAAGCCGTGGGCGGTGCCGGGGATCTGGGCGCCGACGTCGTGGCCGTGTCCCCAGAAGGGTGGCGGGTCGTCATCCAGTGCAAGCGCTACGGCGAATCCCACCGGGTCGGCTCCCAGGACATACAGCGCTTCGGCGGCACCTGCTTCGCCATCCACGAGGCCGACGTCGCCGTCCTGGTCACCACCAGCGACTTCACCGCGCCGGCGGTGGAGTACGCCGAGCAGTGCGGGATCGTGTGCGTGGACCGGCAGGCGTTGCTGTGCTGGGCAGAGGGAAGCGGGCCCCGGCCCTGGGAGGCCGTGAGGGCAGTCCGGGACGTCGGGGCCCGCTGACGTCGGTCAGCGCTGGAAGGGCATCGTCCGGCAGTTGGATGTGGCGGGCTTGCCTCCGGGCGGCCGGCCGGTGGGCGGCGGTTTTGCGCATCCCACTCGCCCTCCCGGGGATCGCCGGCGACGCCGTGCAGTACGTCACCCGTCCCCCCGGCGAGCGAAGCCAGGTTCTCCCGTACGTCCCGCAGATGGATCGGCGGCAGGACGAGCGCGTCGACGGCGACACGATGAACGCGCCGAGCGCCGCCCGGCCCAGTCGGTGCCCGACGGCGGTCGCGCTCACCGTGCCCGAGGCGATCGTGAACGGTGCCGTAGCGCGAGTGCGCCCGTCGTGCCGCCGGCGACGGCCGGGGCCCCGGATGCCACCAGGGCCCCGATGCGGATCGCCGCGAACTGCCGCGTGGCTTGGACGAGCGAGCTGTGGACCGCGGCCCGCACCGGCAGCAGCACCCACGGTGCCATCAGCGCCGTCGGGCCGCCGAGCCAGAGCCCGTGCCGTCACCCAGGCGAGCAGCACCGCCACGGCGGTCTTCAGCGACTGTACGACCATGTCCCGTTTCCGCCCCGGCCCGCCGAGCGGTCCGCACCGCCTGCCCGACGGCCCGCACCTCCTGACGTACGGCGCCCACCCCGCGCCCTCGGCGCCGCCCACCCGGTGGTCTGCCCTGGCTCCATCACTTCCCTGCCCCGCGTCATGTGCTGCGGGTGTCCCGACGTCTGCGGGGGCTCATGCCAGGGGACTGTCCGGCAGGGACGCCAGGAGGTGCGCCGGGTCGTCGTAGACGGCCTCCGCGCCGGCCTCCAGCAGATCGGTGCGCGGGATGCCGCCACACAGCACACCCACACAACGCACCCCGGCGCGGCTGCCCGCGCGCATGTCCCACACCGAGTCGCCGACCAGGACAGCGCGCTCGGCGGGCACGCCGACGAGTTCCAGGGCGTGCTCGATCGGTTCCGGTGCGGGTTTGCCCTCGGCGACATCGTCGGCACTCGCCGTGGCGGTGATCGCGTCGTCCGCGTCGATCGCTCGGCGCAACGCGCTCAGCTCCGCGCCGCCCGCAGAGGTGACCAGCACCACCTGTCGGCCGTCACGGTGCAGACGCCGCAGCAGGCTGCCCGCCTCCGACAGCGCGGGCAGCCGGTCGAAGTACTGCCCGTACAGAGCCTTGTGCGCGGAGCTCAGTTCCTCGTCGAGATCCGTGTCCCGGTCGTCGCCCAGCAGATGGGCGACCAGGTCGGAGGAAGGCAGGCCCACGGCCCGGTGGATGGCGTGCATCGGCATCCGGTGGCCGGCCTGCCGGAACGCCTCCCACCAGGACGTCACATGCAGGTGATTGGTGTCGACCAGTGTGCCGTCGACGTCGAACACGGCGGCCCGTTCCATACGCGGTGTCCCTTCGTCTCCTCACCGACCGCACGGGTACCACCTCAGCCGCCCGCCACTCCCGAGGGCGTCCTGTGCTCCCGGGTCCGGTCCGGCAACCGCTCCGGGGCCGGGGCGGCCACCCGCCCGGACGGTATCCCGTGCTCCTGGGCGCGGGCGCAGCCGGGGATCTGCCGCTCGGGCCGCCCCGGGGCGTGCGCGTCGGTGTCGAGCGAGAACAGCGCCTCCGCCGCCACCGTCCGGCGCAGCAGCTGCAGCAGCCGCTGCGGCGAATCATCGACCGGGCGTCCGTCCGTAGCCTGGAGCGCACGGCCGCCACCGCGACATCCAGGTGCTCCCGCAGGCCCGGCTCCTGGTCCAGGGAGCCGTCGTCGAGGGGCGCACCCGACGACGGCCGGCAGCCGGAACGGTGCCCGGCTCCCCTGGGCGCCGCCACCGCCTCCCACTGCTCCCGCAGCCTGCCGACGAGGAGCCCGCGGGCCACGGTCAGCCGCGGTGAGCGAGCCGCCGCCGTCCGGTCGGAGTGCAGGTGGCAGTCGCCGCGCAGCAGCGCCCGCAGCTTCCGCCCGCCCCGTACCACCGCCGTCCCGACGGCGACGAGTGGGCGCAGGCGGCCGGGCGCCTCACCGGCCGACGCCTCCCGCACCCTTGCGCGGCCTTCGGGCCGAGGCCCCTGAGTGCCTTTGGTGAGTCGGCCGCGGCCCGCCTCGTGCGGGCCCGGCTCCGTCAGCATCCGGGCCGTGGTGCGGGAGGTCCGGACGCGGCATGTCGGTGCCAGGGACCGCTCCAGCAGAAAGCCGAGCCGTTCCAGTGCCCCGACGGGCTCCATGGGCGCTTCCTGGCTCCGGGGCTCCCCGGGGCGCGGACGACCGCACGACGGGCGGGCGGTTTCTCCGACCCGCACCCGGGTACTGCGATGCTTCGTTCCGCCCCGTGACCACGAGGAGGCCTCCCATGTCCGCTCCCGCTCCCGCGACCGGCAAGGTCGCCGTGCTCACCGGCGCCGACTCCGGCATCGGCAGGGCCACCGCCGTACGGCTGGCCCGCGCGGGCATGGACATCGGCATCACCTGGCACCGCGACCACCGGGGCGCCGAGGAAACGGCCGAGGAGGTCCGGGCACACGGGCGGGAGGCAGAGGTGGCCCCGATGGACCTCACCCGGCTGCCCGACGCCGCGGACACCGTCGACGAGCTGTGCGACCGTCTCGGCCGCATCGACGTGCTGGTCAACAACGCCGGTACGGGCACCATGACGCCCTTCCTGGACCTGGAGCCGTCCACCGTGCACGAGGTCCTGGACGTCGATCTGGTGGGCCCGTTCCTGTGCGGGCAGAAGGCGGCGCGGCACATGACCCGGCAGGGCGGCGGTGGCCGCATCGTCAACGTGACCTCCGTCCACGAACACCAACCCCGCGTGGGCGCCGCCCCGTACTGCGCGGCCAAGGGTGGCCTCGGGCTGCTCACCCAGGTCATGGCACTGGAGCTCGGCGAGCACGGCATCACCGTCAACGCGGTCGCCCCCGGCGAGATCGCCACGCCGATGACCGGTCAGGAGGACACCGACCCGCACACCGAGAGCCGTCCCGGCGTCCCGCTCGGACGGCCCGGCGATGCCCGCGAGGTCGCCGCAGTCATCGCCTTCCTCGCGGGCCCGGACGCCTCGTACGTCACCGGTGCCTCCTGGAGCGTGGACGGCGGCATGCTCCGGATGGGCCCGCAGGCCGGGTCACATCTGACGAACGACGACTGGCGGCGCCCCTGAACGGGCGATGGACGCGAACACCGCGTTCGCGCGGTTTACGCTCCGCCCTCTGGCCTCCGCGTTTCGCCGCCGGCGTCCGGATCCTGAGCGGAAACGCGAAAGTGCCCCCTGAGCTGGGATGACGAGGCTTGTCCAGGGCTTCTGTCGCCACGGCAAGGGGGCACTTTCTGCGGACACGTATGACATGAGGTCGCGTGTGTTGAGCGGACGCTCCTGGAGAGGAGGTCGGCGATGGCGCCGACACAGGCAGGCCCCGGGTCCGCAGCACCCGGCGGGCGTCGAGGGCGTGCACTGCGACGTCGGACTGTTTCCTCTCGGCATCGGGCGGTAGTCGCTGGCGGGCCCGGTGAGGTCGGTGGGCGTGGTGGTGCCGTGGGCGTTCGTCCGGGGAACCCGCGGGGCGCCCAAGAGCGCCTCCCGGCTCCCCGGCCCCGGAGGCCGCGTCGCACGCCGCACCGTACGCGCCGTCGCGGTCCCGCGGCAGGAACCGCGGGGACTTCATGCGCATGCCCGGGTCGGCGGTGAGGGTCCGCGCGCGGTGCCCGGCCCACTTCCGGGCGGTGACTCCGGTGCCCGCAGCCTCGTGCCGAGCGCGGCGCCGGGGCGACACTCGCGGCGTGGAGGATCTACCGGACCGCCGAGGGGGCGAACCAGAACCGGCCGGTCTGCTCGTAACGGACCGGTCCGGCCTGTGTGCCGACGTTTCGTCCCGTCGGGGCTGGGGCGGGTGTCCGGGCGGTGCGGGAAGCGCAGCTCGGTGGCAACTGGACGTGCTGCCACCGGGCTGTTGTGGCCGGCGGCGGTCGAACCGCCGGCCGGCCGTCACCGGGCGTTGTGTTGTGCGGGTGTTCTGTGGCTTCCCCGTCGTGAGGTCGCCTCAGTCCAGGGGCTGCTCCACGGAGCCGGCCGGGGATGCTGTCTGCCGGGCCTGGTGGGGGCGGCGACGGCGGAGCACTGCCCATGCGATGCCGAGGACGACGAACCACACCGGGGTCACCAGCAGTGCCTGCAGGGTGTCCTCCTTCTGGGTCAGTGCCCAGATGAGGAACGCGAAGAAGGCGAGTACGACGTAGCACATGATGATGCCGCCGGGCATCTTGAACGTCGACGCCTCGTGCAGGTGAGGACGGCGCTTGCGGTACACGAGGTAGCAGATCAGGATGATCGACCAGACGAACATGAACAGCAGGGCCGAGATGGTGGTCACCAGCGTGAAGGCCTCGATGATCGAGTCGCCCATGGTGACCATGACGACACCGGGAAGCAGGAAGAGGCCGGACAGGAGCAGGGCGTTGACCGGTACCTTCCTGGAGGTGAGCCGGCCGAACCGTGCCGGCGCGTCGCCCTCCTGGGCCAGGCCGTAGACCATCCGTGAGGTGGAGTAGATGCCCGAGTTCGCGGACGAGGCGGCAGAGGTCAGCACCACGAAGTTGATCACGGAGGCGGCGATGCCGAGGCCGGCCAGCGTGAACATCACGACGAAGGGGCTGCGGTCCGCGCTGATCTGGCGCCAGGGCGTGACGGAGATGATCGCGACCAGGGCCACCACGTAGAACAGCATCACGCGTACCGGGATCGAGTTGATCGCCTTGGGCAGGTTCCGTTCCGGGTTCTTGGTTTCCGCCGCAGTGGTGCCGACCAGTTCGATGCCGACGAAGGCGAAGGTCGCGATCTGGAATCCCGCGACGAACCCCATGGGACCGGTGGGGAAGAAACCGCCGTCGTTCCAGAGGTTGGAGAAGCTTGCGGTGGCACCCCCGGGGGCCTGGAAGCCGCCCAGTACCATGCCGAATCCGACGACGATCAGTGTCACGATGGCGACGATCTTGATCAGTGCGAACCAGAACTCGGTCTCACCGAACGCCTTCACCGTGGGCAGGTTCAGGACGATCAGCAGGACGACCGCCGCGAGTGCCGGGATCCACAGCGCGAGCCCTCCCCACCAGTACGACACGTACCCGGCGATCGCGATGACGTCGGCGACGCCGGTGACGATCCAGCAGAACCAGTAGGTCCATCCCGTGAAGAAGCCGGCCCACGGCCCGAGAAGGTCCGAGGCGAAGTCGGCGAAGGACTTGTAGCGCAGGTTGGACAGCAGCAGCTCTCCCATCGCCCGCATCACGAAGAACAGCATCGCGCCGATGATCATGTAAACGAAGATCACTGAAGGGCCGGCCAGTGAGATCGTCTTGCCCGACCCCATGAACAGACCGGTTCCGATGGCGCCGCCGATCGCGATCAGCTGGATGTGCCGGTTGGACAACTGCCGGGAGAGGTGCTGCTCGCCCGCGGGGGAGGGCGTCGGTCCGGGCTCCGTCCCGGGCGCCGGGGCGGTGGTTGGGACGGCTTTGCTGCTGTCATGCATGAGCGAACCTCGTGGATCTTTGGTGCGTGTGGGCCGTGACAGGCGTGTCCTGGGAGGCGGCCGCACACGCATGGGGGAGCGAGTGGGCGCAAAGAGCCGGCATGAGTGGTGGGGCGGTCGGCGGAGGGGTGCCGGGCACGCCGAACATGCCTTCAGAGGGGCGTGGGCCCAGGAGGGCCGTGGTGGGAAAGCCGGAGCTCAGTCGGGATACCGACGGACGGCCGGCGGCCGGGGTAATGAGAAAGCCATCGGGGGGTCCTCAAGAGTCGGGCACGGGCAGGAGCCCGCGCTGCCGAGTGGAGCCTCCCCCTCTGTCATGGGGCCTGAGAGCTTCGCCGCGAAAGTTCGCGGCTTGCACCGTGGGCGAGACGCAGGAGCGCCTGCTTTTCAGAGGTGCCTGCCCGAGCGGTAGGGGTGCCTGAGAGTTTCCGGGGAGGTGTTGCTCCTTCGGCGCCCGGGTCTGGCTGACCCGGTGCTCTCCCGCAGCGGGATGAGCGGCGATGTGAGGCTAGGCCCGCACCGGCAGTGGGTCAAGACCTGCGTGAACGTTGATCATTTACTGCCGGGTAGGACGGCGTTTCAGGACCGCGTGCACCTTCCCGCAGGTGCGGGCCGCTCCAGGAACCGGGCCGGCCTCGTGCGTCGGCTTCGCCGGGATGCCGGTCCCCTCCCGGACCTCGCGGGTGACGCCGGCCTCCGGGGTTTCGTCGAATTCGAGGACGACGCCGGAAAGTTGCCTTGAGCCACTGCCGGTCCGGCGGATCGCCGGGAGGCGCCTGTCGGTGCGTACCCCCACTCCGGTTACGGACGGGGAGTGCGGGAACGGAGGCGTTGCTTCCTGTGGTTGACTCCGGGCACCAGGTATCCAATCGGTCTGCCGGCCCGCTCGCTGAGACCGGCGCCTCCGCGTAGGCCGACTCCGTCGCGGACAGTTGTGGCAACGTGATGGCCGAGGCCCTGAACAGCACCTTCAAGGCCGAACCGGTCGAGATGCAGGGCCCCGGACCAGCTTCGGCCAGGTCAAGCACGCGATCTTCCGGCAAGTCACCCGGTACCGCGAGGAACGGCTCCGCTCCGCCCTCGCCCACGTACCGTCTGCCGAGTACGAACGCGAGGGTGCCAGCGCCAGGAAGCCATCTCGCAGTCCGCCTGAGGCAAGATCACCGGACTCCGCGAAAACCGGGGCAGTTCAGGGTGCAGGCAGCGATCGGCCGGTCGGCGGCAGGGTGCCGTCCAGGATCACGAACGCCTTTGTCCGCACGGTCCTCATCGCCCCGTCCAGGGTGGCCAGGACGTCGATTGCCTCGTGCGGGGAGCGGTACGCGGTCGCGGTGCCGATGCGGAAACCGGCGACGAGCCGGGCGTAGGTGTCGCCGCACCGCAGGTGGGCCAGGGCGCGCGGGGCCCGACGCCCGGCCGGCAGGCGTCGTCACCGCGTCCCGATCTCCCGCCGCCGAGCGCGGAATTGCCCCGTCAGGTATCGAAGGGTGTGGCTGGACAGATCAATCGACGACGGGGGGAAAGCACACGAAACTCCTGACGGGCATGGGCGATCTTGGTCGAGAACCCGTCTACCAGGAGTTTCGTTGCCCCGTGCAACCATCTCCCGCCAACACCCCGACCGCGCAATCAGGCTGAAAAGGGCTCAAGGTAATTGCCTATTGCATCCAAAGCCTCGGGGTGATCGAATGTGCGTCCGGCGATCGGTGTTCTTGACGTTACGCAGAGGGTGTCGCACATGATGGGCCGCTGGTTGGCAGGTCGAACAAAACAGCGTCAGGCGGGCCCGCTGGCAGCTGTGCAGACCCCCTCGAACGCCGGGGTGCTGAGCTGCCGGGTCCTCAGCCCGGCCAACGAGCCGGTGTCGAATGCCCGATGGGCGGTCAGCGACACCGTGGGACGCACACTGGTCGAGGGCGGGACGGATCCCTTCGGTTCGTTCGTGGCCACGATTCCGGCGGGAGAGTACCGGCTCGCGGTGTTCGCCGAGGGGTACCTGCCGTACCGGGCGCCGTGCACGGTCACCGAGGACTCCCTCGCCTCGCTCGGCGATGTGACCCTGCGGGCGGCACAGCCACTGGAGATGCCCGCGCCGGGCGACTGGGAGATCGACCTGGCGCACTCCTCGATCGCCTGCACCGCGCGGCACATCGGGGTGGCCCGGGTGCACGGCCGGTTCAACTCCTTCGCGGGAGTGGTGCGGATCGCCGACGACGCGACGCAGACGGCGATGCACGTGGTGATCGACGCGGCGACCATCGACACCAATGTGCGGATGCGCGACGACCATCTGCGGTCGGCGGACTTCCTGGACGTGGCGCAATTCCCGACCATCGAGTTCTACAGCGACCAGTTCGTGCCCCGGGGCGGCAACCGGTGGGACGTCATCGGTGAGCTGTGGCTGCGCGGAGTGGCGCGTACGGTCACGCTGGACATGGAATACCTCGGACTCGGCAACGGCATGCAGGGCGAGGCCCGGGCGGCTTGCCGGGTCACCACCGAACTGCACCGCGACGACTTCCAGGTGAGCTGGCAGACGATGCTGGCGAGGGGTATCGCCGCCGTCGGCCCCACCATCCGGGTCGACATCGACGTGCAGGTCGTGCCCAAGAGCTGACCGACCTGGCGTTCGCTGTCCCGAAAGACGCCCGGCAAGGGGTGAGCCTCCTTCGCTGTGCGGGAGGGGCTGACTAGCTGGTCATGGTGGGTTTGCGGGGTTTCAGGTTCACCGGTTCGGCCGTTGCCTGGTCGGCCTAGTGCTTCTCCTCGGACTCGATGGGCTGAGGCAGCCGAGCCGTTTCTGGATGCGGCGAGGGTTGTGGAACCCGTCGAGACACTCGAAGAGCGCGAGGTGGGCCTCGGTCCGGGTGGCGAACACCCGGCCGCGGATGCACTCGGTCTTGACCAGTATCCACAGGTTCTCCGCCAGGGCGTTGCCGAACGAGTCGCCCACCGACCCCATGGACGCCTCGATTCCCGCCCGCATCAGGCGTGTTGCGACGACCGGTTGAATCCGGGCTGTCCACGCGCGGCACAGTGCCAGAAGAGCACTGTCGAGGTGCGAATTCGCCCGACAGGCTCGCCTGGTGAGTGACGACGCGCAACCGGGCAGTCGGGATGCCCCTGTGGTGTCGAGTGCAGGCGGAGCGGTTCGAGGCGTGGTTCCTGCCGGATGCCGGTGAGGATCTGGAGGCCGTGCACGACGTCGACGTAGAGGTGCGACTGCCGGAGGGCTCTCGGTGGAGTGCGAGCGTCTGCACGGTTGCTCACGTCGAGACGCTCGTGGAGCGGTGGGACACCAGCGGGGAGCGGAAGTCGATTCCGGTGTCCCGACGGCCTCATCGTCCGCGATGTGGACATCAGCAACATGGTCCAAGTGCTCTCAGGGCTGATCGAGAACGGCGAGTTCACTCACATCTTGCAGCGTCTCGACGACTGAACCGACTGACACTCTCATCTCATTCCGAAGCGGTCGGTGAGGGGCTACTCATTGTCAACGAGGCGGATCGGACGGGAGGGCACCGGAGACGGCGCCATCCACCTCGGCGGCGTCAGCGACGGCCTCGGCAGCTGCTTCTGCGGCCTGCGCCGTGTCGTCGGCGGCCTGGGCGTCCATGTCATCGGCAGGCTTCTCGCGAGTGGCCGGCGACGGGGGCAGCTCCTTGCTGAAGGCTTTGGACACGCCTTGGAGCGCGGCGGTGATTTCGCTGGGGATCACCCAGAAGTTGTTGCCTGAACCTTGCGCGAGCTGGGGCAGGGTCTGGAGGTACTGGTAGGCGAGCAGCTTGGGGTCGGGGTCGTTGCGGTGCACGGCCTGGAACACCTCGTCGATGGCCCGGGACTGGCCCTCGGCCTGGAGGATCGCAGCAGTACGGTTGCCCTCCGCGCGCAGGACGGCGGCCTGCTTGTCACCTTCGGCGGTGAGAATCTGCGATTGGCGCTGGCCCTCGGCCCCCAGGATCGCGGCCCGCTTGTCCCGCTCGGCTCGCATCTGCTTCTGCATCGCGTCCTTGATGGTCTGCGGGGGATCGATGGCCTTGATCTCCACCCGGTTGACTCGCAGTCCCCACTTACCGGTGGCCTCGTCCAGCACGCCGCGTAGCTGACTGTTGATGGTGTCCCGTGAGGTGAGCGTCTTCTCCAGGTCCATGGAGCCCACGACGTTGCGCAAGGTGGTGACGGTCAGCTGCTCGACGGCCTGAAGGAAATTCGCGATCTCGTAGAAGGCCGCTCGTGGGTCGGTGACCTGGAAGTACAGGACGGTATCGATCTCGACGACCAGGTTGTCCTCGGTGATGACCGGCTGTGGATTGAAGGAGACGACCTGTTCACGCAGGTCGATCACCGGGCGAACGCGGTCGATATAGGGGATGACGAGGTTGAGGCCGGGGTTCAGGGTGCGATGGTAGCGGCCGAGTCGCTCGACGTTACGAGCGCGCGCCTGGGGAACGATGCGCACCGCCCGCACCACGGTGAAGATCGCGATCAGTGCGACGAGCAGGCCGACGATGAGGAACGCAGAGGTCTCCATGGTTTCAGTCCCGGGGGTAAACGAACGCAGTGGTGCCGCTGATCTCTATGACGTCGACGGTCTTTCCCGGAGGAATCACCAGCGTCTCGTCGTAGGCGCGGGCCGTCCATTCCTCCCCGTCGATACGAACCCTGCCACCCCGGCCCGACACCTCCGAGACGACATAGGCAGCCTTGCCGACCAGTGCATCTATGCCGAATCGCGCCGCTTGGGGCTGGAGCATATGACGCATTGCGACAGGGCGCACGAACAGCACGGTGACGGTCGCCACGACGGCGAACACCAAGAACTGGAAGGGCAGTGGCAGTCCGATTGCCGCGCACCCCGCCGTGACCAGCGCGGCGGCACTCAGCATTCCGAGCGCAGCGGTGAGGGTGAGGATCTCCGCCACAGCCAACACAGCTGCGATGATCAACCAGATCAGCCACAGATCCATTGCGTACCCCTTCCGGCCGGTACGGGTGCGGAGGGCCCGGAGCCCATCGTTGGACCCTGCAGGTGAAGGCCGCGGTGCCCCCTTGTGAAGGAAACCCCGCCGATCGAGCGGAGGCATGCTGATGCGACACCTGCCGCAAGCACCTACTCCCAAAATTTACCCTTATTTTCCCGTTCTTGAGTGATTACTCCCCACGGATGAGCCGCCCCCCGAATGGCCCTATCGAGAAGATCTCCCTGCGAAAATCCTGGCAGGGTGGTCATCACCTCTGCCTCGGGCGGATCAATCGCCCGCACCCGTGGAAAATTCAAATACCGCCCGAGACGGGACCGCAATACTGCTTCGTGAGTGCGTCGTGGCTTCCCGGAGCCGGGGAAAGGAGTTCGGCGAACTCCCGGATCGGTCTGGCGAGGGCACTGGGAGCCCGTGGTCATCACCAACGAGACGCCCGTCCTGCTGCCCGAGATGAGCCCGCTCGCCGGCATGAGCGTGGTCGAGCGGACGCGCTGCATCGGCGTCGGCATGGGAACCCGGGTGGAAATTTTGCGGCTTGCCCGCCTCCCAGGGACAGGCGGCCCTGCTCGGTCTCAACGCAAGCGACCTCATCCTGGCGGTGAGCGGACGTACTACGACGGCGACGGCCGCGCGGTGGAGACCGCCGACATCTTCGTCCCGGAGCACACTGGCTGAAGCCCTTGGCAGAGCTGTTCGGTGCCGGAGACCTGCTTCTTCCGGTACGGCTCGGGCCTGGCCGACTGCCGCTCCGTTGCCGATCGCCCACCTGCCCCTGCTTCTGGCCGCTCGTGCAACTGTCGGCCTGCTCCACAGCACCGACATCCGTGCTCCGCAATGGACGTGCGAGATCACGAACTGCCTCAGTCGATGGAGGGTCGGCGGACTACATGACCCCCTTCCAACTCCACGGACGTGGCCCCGGTGGTCGCGCAGACAGCCGAACCGGGTGAACCGCTCAAAGGGGCTGTCGTCCGCGAACCCGCCGAGGAGTCGGGGCTCCGCGCCCACTGCGCAGACATCACCCTTTTCGGGACGCTGGTCGACCACGTAGAAGACGTAGTCCGCGTCACTGCGGGTGCCGTCGTCACCGCGTGGGAGGTGGGAGGGAGTCGCCGCCCTGTCAGGTGAACCGTGAGTGGCCGGCAGTGGCACTGCCTGAACGACCTTCCGCGGTGGCGTCATGAACTCCCGGTGACGCGCTCGGTGGGCCGGGCGGCTGCGCGTCGTGCGAGCGCGAGGGCGGCGCCGACCGCGGTGAGGGCGGCGAGGGCGGAGTAGCCGTAGGTGAGGGTCGCGGCGGTGGCCACTGCGGCGACGAGGAGCGGGCCTCCGTCGTCGCCGAGTTCACGGCCGAGTTCGGCGGCGCCCATGGTCTGGCCCATGCGTTCCTCGGGGGTGCTGGTGGCGAGGGCGGCGAAGCCGAGGGGGGTGATCAGGCCGGTGCCGGCGCCGATGAGGACGGCGGCGAGGAGCACGCCGGCGAGGCCGGGCAGCATGGCGCCGGCGAGACCGGCAGTGGTGAGGGCCAGGCCGACGGCGAGGCCGCTACGGGTGGTCAGCCGCCCGTTGTCGAGGGCGCGTCCGGTGCAGGGCTGGACGAAGGCGGCGGTGGCGGCGAGGACGGATACGGCGGCGCCGGTGGCGATGGTGCCAAGTCCGACGGCGGCGCCGGAGACGGGCAGGAAGCCGACACCGACGGAGAGGGCGGCGGTCGCGGCGGCGAGGGCGGCGGTGGGGCCGAGGAAGGCGGGGTCGGCCAGGCGGCGGGCGAGGTCGAGGAGGGTCTGGCGCTGCCTGGGCAGCGGAGGCACGACGGGTACGGCGAGCGCGGTCCACACCGCGACGCCGGCGCCGAGCAGGGCAAGAACGGTGAAGAGCAGGCGCAGGCCGCCGACCCAGACCAGGAGTCCGCCGAGGAGGGGGCCGAGGGTGTAGCCGATGGACTTGTAGAAGCCGTAGCTGCCGAAGGCTCGCCCGCGCTTGGCAGCCGGGTTGAGGCGGGCGACGAGTGCGGATGCGGACGGGGAGAAGGCGGAGGCGGCGGCGCCCTGGCCGAGGCGGGCGGCCCAGAGCCAGCCGGGGCTGTCGGCTATGACGTAGAGGGCAGAGGCGGCGGCGAAGGCGATGAGGCCGCCGACGAGGACGGGCTTGGCGCCGATGCGGTCGGCGAGGGCACCGAAGACAGGCTTGAGAATCATCTCGGCACCGTCGTAGAGGGCGAGGAGCCCGCCGAGAACGAGGAGGGAGGTGACGGCGTCGTCGGAGAAGCCACCGAGGTTGGCGGCGACGCCGTGGGCGCCGAAGGCGGTGGTGAACCCGGCCGCGTACAGGGGCCACATCCGGCGCGCGGGCGCCGCCTGGGCGGGGGCGGTCGGGGTGGTCATCGCTGGTCCTCCGGGGTTTCGTGCAGGTGGGCGAAGACGCGCTCGGCGTACTCCTCGCAGACGGCTGCGCAGATCTTGAGGCGCGCCGCGGCCTCGGCGGCCTCGGGGGCGCCGAAGACGTCGCGGGCGGTCAGGTCCCGGTGCCAGCGGCGCAGCCGCTCCAGCGACTGCTCTTCCTCTTCGAGTTCGGCAAGGGTGAACTTGGCGTTGTGGATCTCCTCGGCGATCTCCTCTTCGAACTTGCCGCAGTCGGCGAGGAGCTCGGTCCAGTCGGCGGAGCGGGTGGCGGTGAAAAGTACCTGGAAGCGGGCGGCATCTTCGGGTGCCCGGCCGTAGGCACTGAGCGTGACGGCCTGTCCGCCGGCGTTCTCGGTGAGTGTGAGGGCGCGGGCGATGCCGCCGGCGAAGACGGGGACGTCGGGGACGGCCCAGACGCCCTGCCCCAGCGTGAGCGCGCCGATGCGGCGCAGCCCACGCCATACGGCGACCCGGTGACGGGAGGGCTCGGCGGGGGTCTTGATGACGAGAACGAGCCACTGCCCGCCCGATTCTGCATTCGATACACCAGGGAATGCAACAGGCGTTACACCACACCCTGTGATGAGTCACCCGTGCTCCTCGCATCCTGTGCCCAGGTACGGGTGTGTCGCCGGAGATGTCTTCCGCCGGAGGCGGCGTGGTCTCCGGAAGCCGACGGGCTCGGTCCTCGTCCTTGATGTGGGCGGAGTGCTGATGGAATGCCCGGTCGCGACGGTCCCGCAGTTGGTCCACTGGGTGTCGAGGGAGCCCGGGATCGGGCAGCCGAGGCTGCACCGGCATGAGAAGGACTCCGACCCGCTGATCGTGCCGACCGCCTCGGCCGCGGCGCGGTTCGGGCCGCCGGAACGACTTGAGGACCGCCGGGGCCCGCGCCTTACGGAGGATCACCCGGTCGTCAAGCAATTGGCGGAGGTGAAGTGGAAGTGGACCCAGCGCGGGTTCGGCCGGTGGCCACGGATCCACCGCCTGGCGCAGGGCGGCCGGCGGCAGTGCGTACAGACGGCGGTCCTGGCTCGGGACGCCCTGGACCCCGTGCCTGGGGCGACGCCGCCCGGCTGCACCCCGCCGATCTGGCCCGTGTCCTGGGTGTGTTCGCGTCTCGGGTACTCACTCCGAGTGGTTCCATTGAGGTGACCGGGCTGGAGCTGAGGACGGCGTTGCGGCCGCCGGCCCGGCCGGTCAAGGGCGAGGCGAGCGGCGAGTGGGTCCCCGGCTCGAACCCGGGCGTACTTGTCCGGCCGGTGGACCCGGCGCCGCCGGAGGCCCCAGGAGCATTTGGTTGCGCAGGGGTGGGAGCGCGGCTTCCTGGATGAAAAGGCTTACCAGTGGGTGCGCGATGTGCGGTTGCTCGGCGATGAGGAGTGCCTGCCGCCCTGCACGGTCGGCATCGACATCGACACCGCCTTCCTCGCCGCAGCCACCCGCCTCACCGTCGACCTCAGTGAGTCGGCCCACGTGACCGCCCCGGTGTTCGACAAGGAGGTCTCCGGCACACGGCTGGTAAATCTCTCCCGCATCGACCTGGACCCGCGCCTGCCCATCTCCTTCCCCTCAGTGGCCTGCGCCCGAGGAGTCAGGCCGGTACACCACCGCCCTGACGTACGCCGGGGAACCCGGCTACGGCTCGACGACGACGTTCTCCGCCTGAGGGCCCTTCGGCCCCTGGGTGACGTCGTAGGAGACACGGTCGTCTTCGTGCAGTTCCTTGAATCCGGTGGCCTGGATGGCTGAGAAGTGGACGAACACGTCCGGACCGCCGCCGTCCTGCTGGATGAAGCCGAAGCCCTTGTCCGGGTTGAACCACTTCACCTTGCCAGTCGCCATGCTGCTCTCCTCCAATGGGCTCCGGGCGTTTTGGAGCACTTTCGGTAGCGTCCCTGAACAGTACTAGCAACGCACGGTATGCATTCGGCTGCAATGCGCTATGTCAAGATCGAGTCGCCATTGCCCACAGGTAGGGTTCTGCGCCGTGACGATCACGCAGTGGGCAGAGCCCGGAAGGTGAAGGAGGCGCCGCGGTCGGCAGCGACTCCCCGAGGCCGCCAGGCGGCGCGCTTCGAGCCCTCACGGACAACGACACGCCTGCAACCATCAGCGCCTCCACTCCTGTGCGCGGACGCAGCGGCCGGACGACGAGAGACGAGAACGTGGCCGCCGGTGCCTCCGCCTCCTCCGTCTCCGGTTCGGCTGTGGGTCGTCCGTCTGCCGCCGGGGTCACTTCGGATTCCGTGCCCGACGGACCTCCGGCCCGGGTGCCGTGGTGCGTCTCGCGGACGTTGTTTCGCGGTCCGGCCCGCGGGCACTCGGAGCAGGCAATGCGCGCCCTGGATGCTGCCATGTGCGGAGTCGCCCAGGTGGCGTCAGGCAGGGCGCGGCGTGTCCGGAGTCGCAGTGGCGTGCGGACCGACAGCAGGAGGTGGCCGTGAGGCTGGAGGAATTCCTGACCCGGGTCCAAGACCGCGGGGAGTACCACAGCCTGGAGGAAACCGAGCACGTCAGTACGGCGGTGCTGGGAGTGCTCGCCTCCAGGATCACTCCGGAGGAAGCCGCCGGCCTCGCGGCTCAGCTGCCCGCTCCCTTGACCGAGGCCCTGCACCTGGAACCGGGCGGCCCCGATCCCTTTGACCGGGAGGAGTTCCTCAGCCGCGTAGCCCGGCAGACCGGTGCCCGACCGCGGACTGCGGAGTGGGACGCGAGCGCAGTGCTGTCCACCGTCGCCGACGCGGCCTCCGGCAGGCAAGTCGATCACTTGCTGTCTCAACTTCCTGAATCCTACGCGGATTTGTTCGGCAGGCCGACCCTGAGGTGACTGCTCAGGCGTGGCCCGACGCCGGTCGGCATCCGCAGCCCCGCCTCGGTAGCCGAGCGCACAGCAAACCCTGATCGTGACCGATGTGTCCGGCGACGTCGCCTTCGACGGCGCCGGATCCGTGCTGTGGGCAGTCGACCCCGTCGGCTGCCGCATAACGGCCAGCCCCGTCTCGGGTCCCGGACGACGAGACGGTGACGGCGCATAATGGAAAAAGAAGGCCACATACGCACATGAGTCGGACGTGGAGGTGGGCTGTGAGCACCCTCCAACAACACGTTGATGTCGAAGTTCCGATCGGCGAAGCATGGGACAGCCTCCACCGGGTGGAGAACTATCCGCGCTTCGTGGACGGACTGCGAGACGCCCGCACGGAGGCAGAAGGCCGAACACACCTCGGCGTCGAGGCCGGCGGCCGGTCCCGGGAATTCGAGGCCGAAGTCTCCGACCACGAGGGAGAGCACGTAATGGAGTGGCACACCACCGGTGCTCCCGACCTGACGGGTTCCTTCTCCCTGCAGTCGATCGACGAAAACCGTACCCGGGTCCAGGCACGGCTCGAGTACGAGCCCGGCACCATCAGGGACACCTTCGGCGGGCCGAAGGGCTTCGCCCAGGCGAACGCGATGGAACGCCTCGTCCGCAGCGATCTCGAGCACTTCAAGGAGTACGTGGAACAAGGACGGTGACCGGCAGGAGGGCCCCGTTGCCGTGCTCGGCGCGATCTCGGCGTCCGTCCCCTTCAGGACGTCGCAGTCCGGCTGGACGTCGAACTCCTGCTCGCACTGGCCGATGTGGGCGACCTTCAGCGCAGTGGACGGTCCAGCTCCGCCGCGAAGAAAGCCGAGGCATACTTCGGGATCGCGTTCGCCCGCCGCAGCTCCTTCACCCCCGCTCCAGCTCCGCGATGCGGGCGACATCGGCACTCGTGGCGCCCTCACGCAGGCTCTCGCCGGTCCAGGTCCGCTTGACCCAGGTCCGCAGGGCCTCCGGGTGCACATCGAACCGTTCGGCGATCCGCCGGACCGTCCCGGTCCGCGTGGCAGGGTCCTTGCGGGCCTCCACCGTCATCCGCGTCGCGCGCTCACACAGTTCGTCGGAGCACTTCTTCGGAGCAGCCATGATCGGCATCCTTCCGGGTCTTCGACGCCTTCATCAAACCCCGGGCGGTTCGCTTCCTTCCCGCGTTGACCGCGCCGCCGTGCACCTGGGGCAATCCGGCGAGGCCGACGCGCGTGCCCTTCCCCAACGGGACGACGATGGAGACGCGGACCGTTCGTGTGGATCGTGAGGAGAGAGCAGGGGTGTGACAAGGCCGGACAGTTCCGCGCGGCACGCCGGGCATCGTAGTGTTCCGCACACCGCGGACCTGCGGGTGGAGGCATGGGCCCCGACGCGCGAGGAGTGCCTGACGCAGGCGGTGCGGGGTGTCTGCGAGTCGTTTCTGGACCTGACGGGGGCAGCCGGTGTCCGTCGGCGGGACGTCGTGCTGCGGGCGGACAGGGACGAGGATGTACTGGTCGCCCTGCTGGAGGAGGTCGTGTACTGGCTCGATACCGAGGGTGAGGTACCGGTCGGCGTGGAACTGACACCGGTCCCCGGTGGCTTGCGGTGCGGGCTGCAGATGGCTGATGCCGGGTCGCTCCCGGTGACGGGGGCCGCACCGAAGGCGGTCACGCTGCACGAGCTGGCCTTCGCCCGCGGGCCGGAGGGCTGGATGTGCTCGGTGACGCTCGACGTGTGAGCCTTGGCCGCGGCCACCGGTCCAGCTCGGCTGCCGCGGCACCTCGGCGCATGGCCCGAACAGCCGAGCGACCCGCTGCACGTGCGCCTCAGCCCACCCGGTCTTTGCGCAGGAACCGGCGCAGTCGCCGCAGTGGCCACATGTTGATCACACCGTCGGGGGTGATCCATCCGCGTTGTGCCGTGCCGATTCCTTAGCGGAGGTACGCGAGAGGGGGAGTGGGTGGGCGTTCCTGTTGACGGAGAACTTCGCCCCCGTGACTCCTGGAACGGAGGATGTCCTCGTCGCCCAGGTGGGGGCGCTCGGGCCGGGCGTTGACCTCCAGGGTCGCGCCTGTGCGGTCACAGGCGGCGAACGCTTCGTCGAGGTCGACGTCGATGTCCGGCGCTTGCCGATCAGAGGGGTGGCGGGGTGACCGATGACGTTGATGTGGGATTCTCACCGGCGCATACGACCCGCCGGGTCATCGTCGTCCGGCCAATGCGGAAGTGAGAACGCACCGAGGCCACGCAGATCTCGAAGCCCTCGAGGAACTCGTCGGGCCAGTCCACCCCCTCGTACACGAGCTGGCGCACGCCGTGGTGGTCCGGCACAACGGGGGAGAGGTGGACAATATCGTGCTGTGGCCGCTGGGCGGGCGGCTCGGCTCAGGACGGAGGGCACCAGCCCCGGAGCGGGGCTGAGGATCGTCGGCGTCGCCCCCGTCGGCCTTTTCTGAGCGGGCCCTTCGCCCTCGGTACCTGGCTGCCCGACCTGGGCCCGCGTCCGGGATCGTGGTGGAGATGGTGGCCTGGCCGGCGGGCATCACCGTGCTGCTCGCGCTTTTCAACGCGCTGTCCGCCGCACCGCTTGACGGCGGCAGGCTGCTGCGCGAGTTCCTGTGGTGTCGCACGGGAGACCGGCTGCGGGCGACAGCCGGCGCGCCCGAAGCGGGGCGGGTTTTCGGGTGGCCGCTCGTGATGCTCGAGCTGATCGCGTTCGTGCAAAGCGGCGCGTTCGGCGGTCTGTGACTGGCGCTGCTCGGCTGGTTCCTCATCGCGGCCGCCACCGCAGAGGGACGACAGGCCCAGCTGCGCGGCGTGCTCGCCGGTGCCTCGGTGCGGGACGCCATGACGCCCGAACCTCACGGTTCCCGCGGACACCACGGTCACGGGCTTCCTCACCGATGCGAGCTACCGCTACCGGCATTCGGCGTTCCCGGTGACCGAGGAAGGGGCCCGGTCGGGCTGGTGCCCTTGGACGGTGCCCGGCGGGTGCCGCAGGTCCGGGCCCATGCCGTGACGGTGAGGGAGGTGATGGTGCCGTCGGCGCAGGCCACCGTGGTGGGGCCGGACAGTCCGCTGGCGGATCTGCTGTCGCGTATGGAGCCGGGTGCCGAGTACCGGGTCGTGGACGACGGCAGGCTGGTCGGGATCGTCTCGCTCTCGGACGTGAGCCGTGCGGTGGTCTGGCCGATGGACACCTCCCCGGGTGGCGCGGTGGCCCGTGCCCGTGGCCCGGCACCACCAGGACGACTGCAGCGGGCAGGCGTCCACCTGGACCCGGTCGCACCATTTCCTGACAAGCACGGACCTGGCGGTTTGTCCGGCATGGTCCGGGCACCGGGTTGAGCACGTCGGTGAGGCGCTGGAGAATGTCAGGAACAGGTCGTCGATGATCAGGACGCCGGCGGCGCGCCGCCGCTCGTTCAGGACGGGCAGCCTGCGTACGCCTGATCTGCGAAGCGCCCTGGCCGGCGGTCGAGGCGTCGTCGGTGGCCCGTCGACCGTGAGTCCGACGGCACGTTCGCCCTCCGGCCATCGCACGGAAAGCAGCGGACATGACCGAAGCCGCCCCTCCACCCGAGGATCTCGTACGGGCCGTTCGAGGGGCCGGTATCAGCGACGAGCGCCTGCTCCAGGCCGTACGGGCGACGCCCCGAGCGGCGTTCGTCCCCACCGGCCACCGAGCACATGCCTACCACGACGTGCCCATTCCGATCGGGCACGCACAGGTGACCACACAGCCCTCGCTCTCCGCCATGATGATCGAGGGCCTTGACTTGAGCGGGCACGAGCACGTACTCGAGATCGGTACGGGCCTCGGCTTCCAGACCGCGCTGCTCGCCCGGTTGGCCGCCGATGTCGTGACCATCGAGATGTGGCCGGACATCGCCCGGCGGGCACGGCGCAACCTCGCCCGGCAGGACATTCGGAATATCGAGCTGCGCATCGGGGACGGCAGCGGCGGCGTCCCGGACCGCGCTCCGTACGACGCAGCCATCGTGTCCGCCGCGTTCCCGGAGGTCCCCGCCCCGCTGGCCGAGCAACTGCGCTTCGGCGGCCGCCTCGTCCAGCCCATCGGGCCGGGTGGCCGGGAGCAGGTCGTGTCCTTTCTGCGCACCGCGACGGGGCTGGAGCGCCGGCGGATACTCACGCCCGCGCATTTCGTCCGCCTGCAAGGACGGTACGGCTTTTCCTCCTGAGCCCCGCCGACCGCGTCGTGCCGCCGTTTCGGCGGACCGTGCGACACGAGGAAGGGTGACGGTCAGCTCGCCGTGACTGGGGTCGTGCCCACGCCGACCCGACATCGGCACGCGCGGAGATACGGCGGCAGCGCGCCGGTGACGACCGAGCGCGGGCAGAAGCGCCAGAACTCCCCGAAGTGCGAGGAGCGGGCACCGACGTCAATCGGCGATGACGCGGGTTCCCTGTGATGTCGTGCCCTTCGTCGCATCATCAGAGGGGCGCCCTCGGCCCCACCGTCCGGTTCACACCGGTCAAAACCGGGGCTCATTGGTCCGCGACGCGTACCAGGGCGAGCGTGATGTTGTCGGGTCCGCCGGCCGCGATGGCGGCCTTCCACAGTTCGAAGACGGCCCGGCCGTCGTCGTACTCCCGCATCAGACCGTCGAGGACATCGTTCGGCACCGGGTCGGTCAGGCCGTCGGTGCAGATCAGGTACCGGTCGCCGGGAGCCACAGAGGCGGCGGTCACATGGGGGGTGATGGCGCGGTACTCCGCCGTGCCGCCGAGGGCCTGGGTCACGAGGGAAGTAACGCGCTGCCCTGGCTCGGTCGGGGGGTTGTCGTCCACGCTGACCTGGAGCAGTCCGTCCCGGAGTGCGGCGAAGACCCGGCTGTCGCCCACGTTGAACGCCAGCAGCGACTGGGGCAATATGACGGCGCCCGCGACGGTCGTGCCCATCGTGGCCGGTCCGCCGCCGCTTGCGGCCGCGTACACCTCACGGTTGCAGGCGTGCAGGGCCTCACGGACGCCGTTCTCATCGGTCAGGACAGGCCCGGTCGACGCGAGTCGGCGGACGACCAGGGCACTGGCCACCTCCCCGCCGGGCTGGCCGCCGAGCCCGTCGGCGGCGGCGACGACGAGCGGCGTACCGAGGGGAAACACGAGCGTCTGTGGGTTCTCGGTGACGGTGGCGCACAGTGTCCACGGCCCGACGACGAGGCTGTCCTCGTTCCGGTCGCGGACCAGTCCTGGATGGCTGAGCACACTCACAGCGACATATGCCATCGGATGCCACCGCCTTTCCATACCGGGCCGATGGGTGCGTGACCCGTGACCGTCTGCCCGGGGGGCGGGTGCCAGGCGGTGCATCCGAGGCCGGATCGTGCCGTGACCATTCTCAAGTGGCCCACCCGGCAGTGCATCTCGGCCGCAGCGGGCGCTTCCGCATGCGATTCGGCCGTGCCCGTGACGCTGGGCAGTGGTGCGGCTGCCGGTCGGCTTCATCGGCAATAGCATGAATATGACAGGGCTGGGACACGGAGGAGCCGCGCGGGCAACGAGCCTCTTCCCGCGGGACGCGCCGTCGACGCGACGGCCGCTCGCCGTTCCGCCACTCATTGAACTTCTTGACCGCTTCCGGGTGTCGGTGTCACGCACCGCCCGCGACGGAGGTGCGGCAGCCGGTGAGGCGCAGGCACGGATGCACGGACAGACCGCAAAGGGAAGATTCATGTCCGCGACGCGCTCAGCCGGCTCTGAGCACGCCGTCCACACGGCGAACATCAGGCTGAAGGCGGTGTCCGAGGTTCTGGGAATCGAGGACCGACACCTCGCCGAGAGGGTCCTGCGCACCTGGCTGCATACGCTCCGCGACCGGCCCACCGTCGATGTGGTGGCCCACTTCGGCGCGCAGCTTCCCGAGTTGCTGCGTGGCGTCCACTACGGCGGCTGGGACCCCAGCATCGTGCCGGCCAAGTACGGCCGCGAGGAGTACGGGAGCCGTCCGTCGAGGAAGCCGGGGTCACCGCTGAGGAGGCCCCTACGATCGCCCCCGCAGTCACCGCCGCCCTGCGTCGGCACTTCTCACCCGGACAGCTGGGGACGGCAATCGAGCAGCTACCGCACAACGTCCGAGCTCTGCTGCTCCAGCCGACCTCCTGACCGCGCTCGCCCGAGAACGGCGGGGGTCGGGGTGTTGCTTTCGGGGAAGGTCGCCTGAGAGAGGGCAGAGGGTGATGGGCATGGACATCACGCTGGTGGAGGAGACCCCCTTCCGCTTCCGTATCGAGCGGCAGGGCCCGATGCGCGTGCCCGGGGTGGTCTTTGCGACCCGGGAGCTGTTGCCACAAGCGACCGGCGACAAAGCGCTGGAGCAGATCGCTAACGTAGCGACCCTGCCCGGCATCGTCCGCGCCTCGTACGCCATGCCCGACGTGCACTGGGGGTACGGCTTCCCGATCGGCGGGGTGGCCGCCACGGACATCGACGCCGGCGGAGTGATCTCACCCGGCGGCGTCGGATTCGACATCTCCTGCGGTGTACGGCTGCTCGCCGCCGACACCGACAGCCGCCGGCTCGCCCCCCGTCTCCGGACGCTGATGGACATCCTCGGCGACACCATCCCGCGCGGCATGGGACGTGGCGGCCTGTGGAAACTGTCCGGACGCCCGCAGATGGAGAAGTTGCTGGTCGGCGGGGCCGAGTACGCGGTGGAGCGCGGTCACGGCGTGCCACGCGACCTGCTGCGTTGCGAGGACCACGGAGCGCTCGCGGAGGCCGATCCCTCACAGGTCGGGCAGCGGGCCGTCGACCGGGGGCTTGCGCAGGTGGGCAGCCTGGGCTCGGGCAACCACTTCCTGGAGGTGCAGGCCGTGGACCAGGTGTACGACACGGACACCGCGGCCGCGTTCGGCCTGCGCCATGGACAGGTGTGCGTGATGATCCACTGCGGCTCACGCGGCCTGGGACACCAGGTGTGCACCGATCACGTCCGGGTCATGGACCACTCGCTGCGCGCTTACGGCATCTCCGTCCCGGACCGGCAACTGGCCTGTGCCCCGGTCGTCTCCCCGCCGGGCCGCGACTATCTGGGAGCGATGGCGGCCGCGGCCAACTACGGTCGTGCCAACCGACAACTGCTCACCCAGGCCGTGCGCCACGCGTTCGCCACAGCTGCCGGGGTGGGCCTGGACCTGGTGTACGACGTCTCCCACAACACCGCCAAGCTCGAGACACATGAGGTGGGCGGCGTACCGCGTCGGCTGTGCGGCCACCGCAAGGGCGCCACCCTGGCCCTGCCCCCCGGCCACCCGAGCCTCCCGGAGGACCTCACCGAGGCCGGACAGCCACTGCTGGTCCCCGGCACCATGGGCACCGCCTCCTACGTGATGGTCGGCACCCCGCAGAACGACGCGTTCCTCTCCGCCTGCCACGGCGCGGGGCGCGTATGGAGCCGCCACCAGGCGCTGCGCCGGGTCCGGGGCGAGCAACTGCGCGGCGAACTGGAGGCCCACGGCATCGCCGTCCGCCCGTCCTCCTGGCGTGGGCTCGCCGAAGAGGCCCCGGACGCCTACAAGGACGTCGACGTCGTGGCGACCGCCACCGAGGGCGCGGGACTGGCTCGGCTGGTCGTCCGCTTGGTACCGCTCGGCGTCGTCAAGGGATGAACACCGGGGCGTGCCGTCGGCCGCGGGCCGGCGACCCGTGGCACCTGGACGAGGTCTTCGTGATGATCCACGGGGAGCGCATGTACCGGCGGCGCGCGGTCGGCGCCGACGTCACCGTGCTCGACCTCCTGGTGCGGTCCCGGCGGGACGAAACCGCGGCCTAGCGCTTAGACCCGCATGGTGCCCGCGTGGTCGTCACCGACAAGCTCCGCTGTTACGGCGCGGCCCGCCGCGAGGCCATGCCCTCGGCCAAGCACCGCTGTCACAAGAGCCTGAACAACCGGGCCGAGAACAGCCATCAGCCCACCCGGCAGCGCGAACGCGCCATGAAGGGCTTCCGCTCCGCCGGCGGAGCCCAGAGGTTCCTTGCCGCGTTCAGCGGCGTCTCACCGCACTTCCGACGCCGCCGCCACCTGATCACCGTCACCGAATACCGCACCGAGATGGCCACCCGCTTCACCCTCCGGGACCAGGCCACCGGCCACCGCCACGTCCCGACGTGGCGGCAGAGACCCAGGCACCCAACAACGTGACAGCGCCTATGCGAGGCCAGCAGTATCGCCCCGAGGGCGGCAGGCGGTCGATCGGTCCCGCGCAAGGATCCGGGCCCTCGTCGAACAGGCGTCGCCCCCTCACGTCCTGGTGGCTCCTCCGCAAGCTGCGATGCTCGACCACCCGCATCACGGGCCTCGTCCTGGCCGTCCTCTGCATATATCTGGACAGCTCGGACTGAGGATGAAAGGGCTCACGGTCAGTGACGTTGTGTTGCGGTCCTTCGTGCTCAGTGCGACGGTGTTCGAGGGGCGCCGCCGACAGCCTGGCAAGGGACAGCCTTGCAGGTGACGGCACCACGCGTCGATTCACGACTGAACCGCGCCCCGCCACCCCCGCACCCGACACTCCGTGCATCGACGCGCGTCCACGAACCGGGGGGAAACCCAGCAGAAAGTGGGAAATTCAATGGCGAACGGCCCCATGGACAGGCGCGCCTTCGGCGAGCAGCCCTTTCGGCCCAATGGCCCCGTCAGAGGCCAGGGCACCGAGTACACCGGCCGGTACGTGGTTCTGCTCGACCCGAGCAACCAGGAGAGCGGAATCAACGCACTGCGTTCCTCCGCCGACATCGCGTCCGTCGAGCGCGTTCGAGGCACCGAGGCCGGGAACGTCGCCGAACTCCTCGAGCGCCCCGACGTCTCGGTGCTCTTCGAGGACCTCAACGCCGCCGTCGTCGAGGTGCGGCCCGAGCAGCGCCACGCGCTGGTGACCACGGCCGAGGCGGAACCCTCGATCATCGCGGCGGAGCCGGAGCGCATGGTCTACGCCCTGCCGATCACCGCCCCGCAGCAGGCGCCGACCGAGTTCTTCCCGGCCTACCGCAGCGACGAGGACGTGGTCACCCGCCACACCAGGGCCGAGATCGCCGCCGGTCAGGGCCCGGCCTGGATCGAGGAGAAGTGGACCTGGGGCCTGCAGGCGATTCGGGCCGACCTGTCCCACCTGACCGGACGCGGGGTGAAGATAGCCGTTCTGGACACCGGCGTGGACACCGACCACCCGGACTTCGCCGGCCGCATCGAGGCGACGGAATCCTTCGTGCCCGGCGAGACCGTAAAGGACGGCCACGGCCACGGCACGCACTGCATCGGCACCGCCGCCGGCCCGGCCAGCCCCCGGCAGGGCCCCCGCTACGGCGTGGCCCCCGAGGCCCAGATCCTCGCGGGAAAGGTGCTCAGCAACGCGGGCAGCGGCACCGACGGCCAGATCCTGGCAGGCATGGCCTGGGCCGTCGCCCGCGGCGCGCGGGTGATCTCCATGTCGCTGGGCGCACCCGTCCGACCGGGTGAACTCTTCCCGCAGACGTACGAGATCCTGGCCAGGCGTGCGCTCGAGCGCGGGGCGGTGATCGTCGCCGCCGCGGGCAACGACAGCCATCGGCCCCAGGACATCCGGTCTGTCGGCCGGCCCGCCAACTGCCCCTCCATCCTCGCGGTGGCCGCGCTCGACAAGGCGATCGCGCCGACGTTCTTCTCCAACGGCGGCATCAACGGACAGGGCGGCGAGATCAACATCGCCGCGCCCGGCTGGCAGGTGCACTCGGCCGCCCCCGGCGGCGGATACCAGCCCATGAGCGGCACCAGCATGGCCACGCCGCACGTGGCGGGTGTCATCGCCCTGCTCGCCCAGGCGAACCCCAACGCTTCCGCGGCCGATCTCATGGCCGGCCTGAAGTCCGGCGCGTTCCCACTGGCACAGCCCGTCCGGGACGTCGGCGCGGGCCTGCTCCAGGCCCCGTGAGCGAGTCGTCCCCATCCGCGCCGGTCGGGGTCATCCTCGCGGTCGACCCCGACCGGTTCGCGGAGGTGGTCGAGGCCCTGCGGCGGGCCGGGCTGACGGTCACGGGCGAGCAGCCGGTCCTCGGCACGCTCTCCGGCACTGTCGCGGAGGACCGGATCCCGGCCCTGGAGGCGGTCGATGGCGTCGACTCCCTCGACCGGGAGCGCACCATCCAACTCCCCCCGCCCGACTCTCCGATGCAATGATTCCTGATGCTGTCTGCCAAGCCATGAAAGCAGTGGAAGGCATGGCTCCGTAGGTCCGTCCGTCGCGGAGAAGGGCCCAGAGGACGTCGACGCGACGGCGGGCCAGGGCCAGGACGGCCTGGGGGTGGCGCTTTCCCTCGGCGCGCTGTCCACGAACGGGCCCTCCCGGCGAGACCACCAGAAGATCATTCCACCCGGTCAGCCAATGTGACAGTGCCGTACGAGCGGCTCGGAGACCGGCTCAGTCAGGGGCAAGCACGGAGCAGAACTCCTCCGCAGTGGTCAGCAGGGCGTCTCCCCGCGAATCGAAACGCGGCCAGTGTACGCTCGGCGACCTCTACGCCACCGCCTCCACAGGCATCCGTGACACAACCGGAGTGTGGCCCAGGCCCGTCGCATGGCGGACGGTGGGCTCGACACCGATCTCCATGGCGACGCCGATGACGGCAACGGTGGTGATCCCGCAGTCGCGCAGCGTGATCTCAGGTTCAACTCCCGTATCAGATTGCGGTATTCATGCGAGGTGTACTTCGATCCACGGCCCGAGTGCGCGATGCGGTCCTTCTTCAGGGAACTGCGGCCGACGGCCATCTTGAGCACGTCGACGACGAGCTCGGCCCGGTGGTGGTCGGCCATCGCGTACCTGGCCACCTCACGCGTGGCCAGATCGATGACCGTCGCGAGGTACCACCAGCCGACCGGCGTCGGGAGACACGTGAAGTCCGAAACCGGTTTCGTGCCGGGCTCGGCAGCGGTGAAGTCGCGTCCTCCCAGGTCGGGAGGCGGAGCGGCCTCGGTATCGGCCTTGGCCGGACCACGGCGCTTACGGCGGGTGATCCCGCACATGCCGTGCTCACGCGCGGGGTACCGTAGGCGCCCCGGGAGTCGGTGTGGATCCGCCGGATCTCCCCGGCGAGTTCGTCCTCGACCTCCCGCCGGACCTCGGCGGTGGGCCGGACCGCGAGGTAGGCGTAGTAGGCCGAGCGCCCCACCTTCAACGCCCGGCACAGCAGCGACACACTGTGCCCCTCCGGGTTGTCCTCGGTCGCCCTCTCCGTGTCGATGAACCGGTAGCGCACGGCTACTTCGTCTTCTGCTGCGCGAAGAAGGCCGTGGCTTTTCCCAGCACTTCGATCGTCTGTTCCTGCTCGCGGACCTTGCGCCGCAGCCGGGTCAGCTCCTCAGGCTTCGCCGCCATCAGGACACTCACCGGGCCCAGGAGCGCCGGTTTCACCCGACGGGGTGGCCGGTGGGGAACGCGTGGTGCGGCATCGTGCGGATGTCTACGATCGGTGATCGTGAAACTGGTCGTGCGGGTCAAACTCCTGCCGACGCCCGAGCAGGCGGTGGCGCTGGAGGCGACTTCGTCGCGAGCGTGTGGCGGACGCGGTAGCCCTTCATCGCGGCCTCGGTGCCCAGCGCGATGAGCATGTGCGACTTGCCGGTGCCGGAGTCGCCGATCAGGCAGAGCAGCTGGCTCTTCTTGAGCCACTCGCAGCTGGCGAGAGTATGAATGATGGCCGGGTCGATGCTCGGGTGAGCGTCGAAGTCGAAGCTCCGCAGGGGCTTCTCTCGAGGGAAGCCGGCGGCCTTGATCCGCCTCTCCGACCGGCGGCGGACCCGGTCGTCGCACTCGGCCATCAGCAGCTCGGCGAGGAAGCCGCGGTAGGTCATCTGGTGCTTCATCGCCCGGTCGGCGATCTCGGGGACTCGTCGCGGATCGACGGCAGCCGCAGCATGCGGCAGACGGCGTCGGCGGCCTGCTCGGTCAAGCCTCTCCGACGGGGCAGGGCCACTGTGCTTCTTCCGCTCAGTGGCCGCTGCCGCTGACACGACGACGTCGGAGCAACTGGTCATAGGGGGCCACCGAGGGCAGCGGCCTGGTGGCCGGCGGGAGATGAGACAGCTTCCACTGGTGCAGGGACGTCACCGTCACCGTCGCCGACAACTGGCCGGGCACCCGGGTATCCGGTGCGGTCTCGGCCTGGGTGGCCTTGCGGGCCTCCAACGCGACCGCATCCGCAGCCAGACCGGCGACGATGTACTCATGCGGCAGGTGCCGCCCGAGCAGTAGCACCTCGATCAGGGCCGGGTGCGGTCCCGCTCGCCGTGGATCTTCATGACCTGGTTCCACCAGGCGTCGTGGACCGGGGCGAACTTGCCCGCTGCGCGGGTCTGTTCGAGAGCGGTCGAGCCGGGAAACGCGCCGGGTCACTTCCACGTTCTGGTCTTAGAGGTCCTAACAGAGTGCTCGGACGCGCCGGTGCAGGATGAGGCAGACAGCCAACTGCAGGAAGGCGTCATGGATGTCGTCCCGGCGCTCC
>NZ_JBFAKH010000042.1:46427-65426 GCF_040655635.1 Streptomyces sp. NPDC050388 | reverse complement strand
GCCGAGGCCGTCAAGGCGAGTTCACCCGGTCTGCTCGACGTACGCGGCGTCGGCCCGGACAGCGCCGCAGCCCTGCTCATCGCCGCAGGTGACAATCCTGAACGCCTCACCAGCGAGGCGTCTTTCGCTGCCTTGTGCGGCACCAGCCCGGTCGAAGCGTCCTCCGGCAAGACCCAGCGCCGCAGACTCAACCGCGGCGGCGACCGCCAGGCCAACGCCGCCCTCTACCGGATCGTCCTCAGCCGCCTGCGCTGGGACGACCGCACCCGGAACTACCTGCAGCGACGCCTTGCCGAGGGCAAGACGCGCCGAGAAGTCATCCGCTGCCTCAAGCGCTACATCGCACGGGAGGTCTACCAGCTCATCGCCACTCCGAGCCCCGCAGCCAGCCGCGCACGTGCCGCAATCGCTACTTGACATCCATAGGGGCATCAACGCCGTGCTGAGGGTGTGGCCGGACGCGAGGTGACCCCGCCCGCCAATGTCCGGCGCCGACCAAATGGCCACGTGCGACCGCGACGCGTGCAGGAGAAAGGCGCGCCGCGCCTGTGCCGGTATGACCATTGCACCCACACGGGCGGCGCACTGGGGAAACAGATGATCGCGCCTCGTCGAGTGCCGCTATCAACGGCTCATGCTCAAAGCTGTGCTGCGCGGCCTGGCCGCCGCCTCCCTCGCCGTCCTGCCCCTGACCGTTCCCGCGCCCACCCACGCGGCGGAGACGCTTCCACTGGCGGAGGCCGTCACCCGCCTGCCGGTGGGTACCGAGTCCCGCGACGGCTACGACCGGGACGCCTTCCGTCACTGGAACACCGGTGCCGACCCCTCCGACGGCTGCAACACCCGCGCGGAGGTCTTGCTCTCCGAGGCCGTCGAACCGCCCACGGTCGGGCCCGGCTGCCGCCTGACAGGAGGCCGCTGGTTCTCGTACTACGACCAGGTGTGGGTGACGTCGGCCTCCGGCCTGGACATCGACCACATGGTTCCCCTTGCCGAGAGCTGGGACAGCGGCGCCTCCGCGTGGACGGCGCAGCGCCGCGAGGCGTACGCCAACGACCAGGGCGCGTCCACCAGCCTGGTCGCGGTCACCGCCCGCTCGAACCGGTCCAAGGCCGATCAGGACCCCGCCCGATGGCTTCCGCCCGCTACTGACGTGCACTGCCGGTACATCGCCGAGTGGGTCGCCACGAAGCTCCGCTGGAGCCTGACGGCGGATGAAACCGAGGTGGCGGCCCTGCGGGAGGTGGCGGGCGGCTGTCCGGGCCAGAGCGTGACGTACGAGCCCGTCGCATAACTGACGGTCTCCTCCCACCCAACAACCGCGGGGACCGTCGTCCTCGGAACGCCCCGGGCGGTGTCACCGGCCGTCGGTAGCGTGGCCGCCGTGAGGGTGGGCACCGAAGAAACCCGGCTGGTCGTGCTGCGTGGCAACAGCGCCTCGGGGAAGTCGTCCGTCGCGGCCGGCCTGCGCGAGAGGTTCGGCCGCGGCCTGGCTCTGGTCGGTCAGGACAACCTCCGCCGCATCGTGCTGCGCGAGCGGGACCGGCCGGGAGCGGCGAACATCGGCCTGATCGACCTGACGGCCCGCTACGCCCTGGACGCCGGCTATCACGTCGTGGTCGAAGGCATCCTGTACGCCGACCGCTACGGCGACATGCTCGCGGCGCTGCGCGCCGAGCACCGCGGCCCGACCCACGGCTACTACCTGGACGTGCCGTTCGATGAAACCCTCGCCCGGCATGCCACCAAGCCGATCGCCGATGACGTCAGCGAGACGCAACTGCGCGACTGGTACCGGCCGCGCGATCTGCTGTCCGGCGGGCTCGAGACCGTCATCGGTGCCGACAGCGCCCTGCACGAGACCGTCGACCGCATCATGCTCGACACCGGCCTGGCCCACCTGCCCGCACTGGACCGCTGACCGGCCACGCCCGTGACGTCGCCCGCCACCTACGCGAGGCGTTCGCGGGTCTCTCGGCCGGGAGCGTCCTGACGGTTGCGCAGATAGTGGCGGCCCGCACCAGCCAGTACGGGGCCGGTGAGATCAGCGCCGGCGCGGTGGCCGCCAGACTCCGCGCCGACAACGTTCCCGGCATCCGGGCCGTTTCCGGCTCCAGCCCGCTGTCCGCCCGCAAGATCACCTGACCCGTCCGTCGCTGCGGGGCCGCGGACCCGCTCGCCCCCGCGGCCGCGGTGCCGCCGCCGGGCCGGACGTCGGGGCAGGAAAACGATCCTTGCGGAGGATTCTGTCGGGGGCGGGTCCCGTTTCCCCAGGGAGAGCACCTGGTGCTGGGGGCGCTTGCCCGCTCCTGGTTGCCGGCGCTGCCCACGGGGTCAGGGAGCGATGCCGCCGTGGTGTGAGCAGGTTCCCCGCCCGGTGGAGCCGGAGACCTGGCCGTCGGCGCACACCGTGCCGGGATGGACCGGGACCGGAGCGGTGGGGGCGGCGGGCGGAGCGGAACGCCCCCGCGTCGGCGGGGAGGGCACCATGGTGTTGGCACGGCTGGGCGATGGGTTTGGATGCGATCATGGGTGAGTCGTGTTCATTCGCCCGTGAGGTGATTTCTTGAGGAAGGTGGCACTGCGTCCCCACGCACTGTTGCCTCGGCAGTACGACCACCAGAAGGTCCTGGCGACCACCGTGGACGCCTGGGGCCGAGCCCTCTGGTTGATCTGCCCCGATGCGGAACTCCGTCCAAGTTCGTATGGCAGGCCCTGCCCTCAGCCCCGCACCCGTCCGTACGACGCGCTTCTGGTCATCGACAGCAGCGGCGCAGTCCGGGAACAGTTGCTGCGCGACATGAGCTTGCGGGTGACCCACCTGGACGCGCTGCCCAATGGCCGGTTCGTTCTGCAAGGCCACGGTGCCGCAGGGGAGCAGAACGCGCAGATCTACGGGAGGGACGGGCGACGCCGCCGCAGCTTCGTGATGGGGCGTGCGGTCGAGTACCTGATGGCGGACCGACGGCACCATGTATGGAGTGCCTACTTCGACGAAGGCGTCTACATCGACCCGATCAGCGCCGCCGGCCTGGTGCGCTGGGACAGCGGCGGTAACCACCAGTGGGGGTACAGGCCTCCGGAGGGCATCGAGTACATCGATACGGTCTACGCCTTCAACGTTGACGACGGTGTCGCGTGGGCCAACTACTACCCGACCTTCCCACTGCTTGAGGCCCGGACCAACGGTGAGATTCGACTACGGAAGACCCCTGTAATCGCTCCTGCGGGCATGGCCGTGCACGGAGAGCAGATCATCATGCTCGGTGGCTGCCGACAACCAGATCGCCTGCACCGTTGCCGCATAGCAGAGCACGAGGCCCTGCTGGTCGAGGAAGCCTGTCTCACCCTCCCCAACGGCGCACCCCTCAGGCGGTACGCGCGCCCTGTCGGACGAGGCCGGCACTTGTACCTGCGTGGCTCATCGCCCAGACAGTGGTACGTGATGGGGATCTAGGCCGCCTCAAGTCCTCTTGGGGAAGGATCTCTCCGCACAGGACATAGATGTTCCGGCAAGGACCGACCGGCTGCTGGGGGCAGCGGTACGGGGCCCGGGGCGCCGTCTGGTTGCGAGGATCTGGCAGGAACCGCACCCAACTGCGTTCCGCCCGTCAGCCAGCCGAATCCGCGTGACGGTCCGGCCCGCCGCACGGTAGAACCCGACATGTGACCGTCTTCTACTGCGCCAGGTGCGGGACCGCGCTCACCGGGGACCTGGTGGCACTGCCGGTCGTCCCGGATGTCGATGACTCTGATCACGGCCGGGACAAGAAGACTGGCCAGGCCCGCTCCACCGTTCTGCGCGGGCACTACGCCATCGACCCCGACCCGTGGGGTGCCCCGTTCGTCGCAGCCGCCGCACCCCGCCGGCCTGCCCGAAGCGCAGGCCGCGAGCTGCTGCGAACCGGCGCAGGGGCCACCGTCTCCGCCGGCTGGCGTGACAGCGTCGTCGTCCACCCGGACGATGCCCTGCCACGCCTCGAACCCTTCACGCTCGGGGACAACTGGCTCGGGTGTTGCGGTCCCACCGGCGCGCGCGGCCCCAACCTGGCCTGCGTCTGTGGCTCTCGCCTGGCCACCTGGGCCGCTGACTGCCTGGGCCCCAATGAACTACACCTGGACCCCGTGCGCGTCTACGCCTGGCCCCAGGACGGATCAGTCGAGGGCCCTTGACGGCGGGTAGGGCTTTGACCACCCGAAACGGTCGGCTCCGGTCCACGGGTGATCGGTCAACGAAATGGGGAATGCAGAGCGAGGCTGAGGATTTTCACGGCTCTGACCGCAGTTCCGTGAACCACTGCGCCTGGTGCGCCAGCAGAGAGACGCACCGATCGGCCGTGGTCCCCACCGTAGGGCATGCTGTTGCGGTGAGTGATCCTCAACCAGCATGGCAGCAATGGCTGAACAGCTTGGACCTGCCGCAGAAGGCCGCCGCGGAGTCGCTGCGTGCCCAGTTCAGCACCCTCGGCGTGGCCGATCCTGTCGACCTGATCAAGTCGGAGGTCATGGAAGACCTTCCGCAACTCGCGCGATTCGTGCTGCTGCGGAGCCTGTGGCGCGGCGCGATCGACGGCTGGTCCGACCCGGTCTTGCTCGATCAACTGCCCGCCGCGCAGAAGCTTCTTGCCGCCGGGGCGGACAGGGAGGACCTTGCTTGCTTGGTCCGAGCAGTTGCCTATGAGGCGGTGTTCGCGACGCTCGACGAACTGGACGCCGGCGGCGCTGTGAACGTGTCGGGCGTGGAAGCCGGCTGGGTGGTCATGGAGTCGGGCGAAGATGGCTCCCCGACCGGGCGAGCCCTGTCGGGCCTGCATGAAAACCTCCTGACAATGGATCCCAGCGGGCGCGACGGAGCTGACCTCTGGCAGTGAGGGCAGACCTTCGGGCTGGTCATTGCAGCTCACAGCCCTCCCTGTCAAAGCAGGTCGAGTCAGACATAATGGATGATTCATTGAGTCGAGGGCGGAGGAGGAGGTCTGGCCGCAGGTAAAAGAGCGGCCGCGGCCCGCGGGGTGCGTGGATCTCCTTCGAGGACGAGGCCGGGCAGTCGATGACGCCGCCCAGGGCCAGGACCTGGGGCCGCGTCGGTCACACGCCGGTGGTCAGGGTCCGCGGCCGGGGAAGTGGCCGTCTGTCCATGGTGGGCATGTGCTGCTTCAAGCCTGGGTCCCGGTCGCGGCTGATCTACGGGCTGCGGGAGTACCGGGGCCGCAAGGGCGAGCCGAAGGGCTTCGGCTGGAGAGGCTTCTGCCGCCTCCTGGTCAGGGCCCGAAGACAGCTCGGCGGCCCGATCGTGCTGGTCTGGGACAACGTCCGCCTCCACCTTACCTGCGGCATGCAGGAGTTCATCGAGAAGAACGCCGACTGGCTGACCGTCTTCCAGCTGCCCACCTATGCACCGGACCTCAACCCGCAGGAGGGCATCTGGTCACTGGTCAAACGCGAACTCGGCAACCTTGCCGCAGCCGACCTCTCCCAGCTCACCCGAGCCGCCAAGCGCAAGCTCAAGCAGATCCAGTACCGGCCTGACGTGGTCGACGGCTGCCTCGCCGGCACCGGACTGACCATGAACGACTGACCGACATCACGAATTCAAGTTCAGTAGCCGAACCCCGACGCACCGAATCCGGGCTACGGCCAGCACATATGACCTTCTGTCACCCGTTGCGGCTGACCTGGGAGTATGAGGGGCTACCGCTGCCTCACCTCCAGGAGCACGACCGTGAACCGCCGCTATCTCATGCCGCTTGCCACCGCGCTCCTGGCCGTCTCGCTGGTGGGCTGCAGCCCGCACCTCATCGAAGACGACGCGAAGCCCGACTCCCCGAACTCCAGCGCGCTCCCCGGTGGCCCCGCACCGTCCGGCGGGCCCACCGGAGGCGGCCTGCCGCTGGCGGACGCCATCGCGAAGATCCCGGACGGGGCCGAGCAGCGGGACGGCTACGAACGCGACAGCTTCAAGCACTGGGTCGACGAGGACGGCGACGGCTGCCCCACCCGGGCCGAGGTCCTGATCGAGGAGGCCACCACCAAGCCCGAGCAGGGGGAGCGGTGCGCGCTGAGCGGCGGGGTGTGGATGTCGTACTACGACGAGGTCGAGGTCACCGAAGCGGGCAAGCTGGACATCGACCACCTGGTGCCGCTCGCCGAGGCATGGGACAGCGGCGCCCACGCCTGGACGCCCGAGCGCCGCCAGGCCTACGCCAACGACCTCGGCGCAGAGCGGTCGTTGGTTGCGGTCACCGCGAAGACGAACCGTTCCAAGGCCGACAGGGACCCGGCCGCCTGGCTCCCGCCGGCCGAGAGCGCGCACTGCACCTACGCCGCGGACTGGACCGGAACCAAGCTGCGGTGGCAGCTGACCGCCGACGAGAAGGAACGCGCCGCGCTGGTCAAGCTCGCTGAGGCGTGCCCGGACACGGTCGTGGAGTACGAGGTCGCCCCGTGACCTCCGGGCCGCCGGGCACGCGGGTACCGAAATGCCCGACGGCCGTTCGCGGACGGAACCGGACACACCTCGACGGCTCACCGTCTCGGGCCGGCGGGACGGCACGTCTGACGTGCGCTCCACGGGGGCGGGGCTGCATGGACGGCTTCCTTGCCAGGGTGGAAGACCGGGCCCACGCGTGGCCTGCGGGCCGCCGACCGAGATGCCCGGGCGGGCACAGCAGGGGGGAGCGAAGACGGGACGCGGGCCGGGTCACCGCCCGCGCTCGTCTTCTTGCCGGCGTTTGCCGCAACCGTTATGCGCCACCGGAAAGTGGTGGCTATTCTGCAACCATGTCTGTCACCACTATGACCCTGCGTGTTCCGGATGACCTCGCTCCCTCGATCAGGGCCGCTGCCTCCGAGGCCGGCCTGAGCGTGAACGCGTACGTGGTGCGCGCTGCCCGCCGCGCCGCCACTCTCGATGCCGCGCAGCGGCTGGCTGCGCTCGGCCTGGGCGACGACCTGGCGGGTGAGGGCGACACCCTGTGAACCGTGGTGAAATCTGGAACCTTGCCGACGGCCGCAACGTCCTGATCGTCAGCTTGACGGGCCTGGAGCAGGCGTTCGGGGCCGTTCTCGTGATCGTGCTGCACGAGAACGGCCGCTACCCCGACACCGCCATGTCGGTCGTCATCGGGGACCCGATCCCGTGCACCGCCGTCGCCGTCAACATCACACAGCTGCGCGTCGACCGGTTCGACGGCGCGAAGCTCCTCGGCCCGGTCGACGCCGCGGCGATGACTCGGGTCGACGCCGCCCTGCGCGCCGTCCAGGACCTGTAGCCACCCCGGCAGCCCGGCCCGCATACCGCGGTGGGCCGGGCTGTTGCGTAGCGCGCCGGATGAGCCGGTTCTGCGGGTGCCGATGAAGCATCCGTGCAGGTGGCAGCCTTGAGCGCCGCCCTCTGGCCGGGGCCGCTGCCTGCCCCGCGATCTGCACGAGGCAGGGGGAGTGGGAAAGCCGGTCGGGTGAACTTCCGGCACGGCGGGCGTCGGCGAGCGCACCGGCGGGCCCCCGCCGCCCCGGGCGGCGGGGCGGGGTCATCGGGCGGCGGGTTCGTACGTCACCGTCTGCTCGGGGCAGCCGGCCGCCGCGTCGCGCAGGGCCGCGGCCTCAATCTCATCGACCGTGAGGGCCCAGCGGAGTTTGGTGCCCACCCACTCGGCGAGGTACCGGCAGTGGACCGCAGCGGCGGGCGGCAGCCACTTTGCCGGATCGTGGTCGGCTTTGCTCCGGTTCGAGCGGGCGGTGACGGCCACCAGGCTGGCCGGTGCGCCC
Source organism: Streptomyces sp. NPDC050388 (assembly GCF_040655635.1). Taxonomy (NCBI): domain Bacteria; kingdom Bacillati; phylum Actinomycetota; class Actinomycetes; order Kitasatosporales; family Streptomycetaceae; genus Streptomyces; species Streptomyces sp. NPDC050388. The sequence goes on along the minus strand of NZ_JBFAKH010000042.1, from coordinate 57,659 downwards.
TGGTCGTTGGCGTACGCCTCACGGCGCTCCGCCGTCCAGGCGGACGCGCCGCTGTCCCAGCTTTCCGCGAGCGGCACCATGTGGTCGATGTCCAGTCCGGACGCGGAGGTCACCCAGGTCTGGTCGTAGTACGACCACCAGGTCCCGCCGGTCAGGCGGCAGCGGGCACCGACCGTGGGCGGCTCGACGGCCTCGGAGAGCAGGACTTCGGACCTTGTGTTGCAGCCGTCGGCGGGATGGTCGCCGGCGTTCCAGTGGCGGAAGGCGTCGCGGGTGTAGCCGTCGCGGTTTTCGACGTCCACGGGGAGGCCGGCGACTGCTTCGGCCAGGGGGAGGGTTTCGGCGGCGTGTGCGGGCGGGGTGACAGTCAGGGGCAGGGCGGCGAGGGAGACGGCGGCCAGGCCGCGCAGCACAGCGGTGAACATGCCTTGTTGATAGCGGCCGCTGAGGGGGCGCAGTCGGCTGTTTTCCGAGTGCGCCGCTCGTGTGGGGGGGGAATGGTCGTACTGGCAAAACGTGAGCATGCCGCCCGAGAAGGTCACCACTCAACCTGACCGCCCCCTCGGCAGGCATCCGCCGTCAGCGTGACAACGCCCCGGCGCCGCACCTATGTTGAGCAACAGCTTCACGGGGCTGCCGGTGCTGAGCCTTCGAGTCGTGAACGCCCGGGTCATGCGGGTGAGTTGCCGATTTCATGGGCGTGCACCCGACTGATTATGATCTTGGTCATGGCTGTGCAGAACCCTGACAAAACCCTCTCCCGTAAGCAGAGACTCCAGGAGAGGCAGCGCCGTCAGCTGGCGGTGGTCGACACCGTGGACAAGGCCGAGGCCAAGGTCCGCAAGGCAGAGGTCGAACTGGCCGTGGCCGTCACCGAGGCGGTGCAGGTCTTCGGCGACGAGCAGTCCGCGTCCGAGGGACTCGATATGCCGGTCGAAGCCATCCGGCGCTTCCTTGGCATGACACGGGACCACGTGGCCGGGGGCGACCACGTCGCCGAGGCCGAGGGCACATCCTGAGCCCGGCGTTCGTGGCGAGCCGGGGTGCGAGAGCGGTGTCCACGCCCCGCATCGCCGCAGGCAGCGTCACCCAAAACGGGGCAGCCGCTGACCCGGCAAGCCGTCTTTGGGAGGCACCGGACAGCCACCGGCCGTGCGGCAGGCACAGAACCGGCGGCCCGGCAGCCTCTCGCCCGCGCCCACGAGCTCGACGGTAGGGCGGAGCGCCACGTCGACCGGCCGGGTCGGCGACGCCACGACGACGCCCACCTGTACGAGTTCGGCGCCCAGTGGGAGAGGTACGGGCACAACGGCCGCGAGCCCTCCGCGTACACCGTCGCCCAGGTGCTGCCCGAGGTCGGCTCCGGCGCGGGGTACGTGTACGACTTCGGCGACTACTGGACCCACCACATCACCGTGGAGAAGATCCACCGCCCCGCCGCGAACACCCACTACCCGCGGTTCAGTGCCGGCCGCCGGGCCTGCCCGCCCGAGGACTGCGGCGGCCCGCTCGGCTACGAACGCACCCTGCGGGCGATCCGGGCCCGCAAGGGGCCGCGCTACCGCGAGCTGCGCGAGTGGGGCCTGCACAAGTACAACCTGGCGCACTTCGACCGCGACGAGATCAACCGCGGCCTGGCTGACCCGAAGTCCGTCGGCTACCCCGAACCCGCGCCGTGGCAGCGGGAGGTCCTCGACCTCTCCGGCGCCGGTACCCGGGTGCATCCGCTACGACCGGTCCACCCGTTGACCACCGTGCGCCACTACGAGGGCGAGAAGGCCGTGGTCGATGTCTGGTACTCCGCGGTGTTCGGACTGACCGGGGAGGGCGTCGAGGAAATACCGCCGTCCACGCCACCGTCACATTCTTCGAACACGGTCTCAATGGCCGCTCACGACGCTAACGCAACGGTGTTGTTCATGACACTCCCTTCTGGGTTCCCGTTTCAGCCGATCAGATGGCCGAACACCGACTCCTGACTGTTCGCCGTCAGATATAGCGTCGGGTGAGTACTGCTCTTCCCGTCCATACGACGAAGAAAGAAGGAGCCAGTGAAGCGACTTGCACAGTGCGCGGTTGCGGTGGGAGCTGCCGCGGCACTCACCGTGGGGATGGCTGGTGCCGCCCATGCGGACGCCATCGTCTCGAACGGGTTCGCGTACGGCGGATTCATCAGCTACGGCGACGACTTCTACGTCGAGCACTATGAAGGCTTCGCGTCGTACATCAAGTGGAGTACGAACTACGGCAGGACGGGCACCTGTGGTGCGACGAGCTACGAAATGACGTGCGACGAAAACCTTGCCGAGGGGTATCGGGTCACGATTCGCGTCTGCACTGCCATGTCAGAGACTTTCCTCAACGTCCGTTGCAGCGATCCGGTGAGCGACACGATCTGATTCCCCTGGCAGGTGCGCTCAACCGCGGTGACGAGCCGGAATCGGCGAGAATCCACAGGGGGCGTGCCACTGCCAGGTCTCCCCGGTGGCCCGTGCCACCGGGGAGACCAAGCGAGTGGCCAATGCCTGGTCTGCCACTACGAACGAAGGCAGTGTCAGGTTGAGCCGGTGGCCTTGGGGCTGGGATGATCGTCAGGTTTGTTGATCACCAGGGGGGCGGTCGTGGAGACCGAAGCGACGGTGTCGTACAGGGGTTCCGGTTCCCGGCGGAGATCATCGCGCATGCGGTGTGGCTGTACCACCGTTTCCCCCTCGGCTACCGCGAGGTCGAGGAACTGCTGCTCGCCTGCGGGGTCACCGGCCCCAGGCCGGCGACACGTGGCATCTCGACGAGGTGTTCGTGAAGATTAGCGGGGTGCGGCACTACCTGTGACGGGCCGTGGACCAGGACGGTACCGTGCTCGACATCCTGCTCCAGTCCCGGCGGGACGCAAAGGCCGCGAAGCGCTTCCTGGCCAAGCTCATGAAGAAGCAGGGTTGGGTGCCCCGGGTGCTGGTCACCGACAGGCTCCGCTCCTACGGCGCCGCTCACCGCCGGCTGATGCCCTCGGTCGAACACCGGACCTCGAAATATCTGAACAACCGGGCCGAGAACAGCCACCGGCCCACCCGGCAACGCGAACGCGCCATGAAGGGCTTCCGCTCGGCCGGCGGAACCCAAAGGTTCCTGTCCGCGTTCAGCCAGATCTCACCGCACTTCCGGCCCCGCCGCCACCGGATGACCGCACCCGACTACCGCACCGAGATGCGGCACCGCTTCACCACCTGGAACCAGATCACCGGGACCACCGCCATGCCCGCCACGGCCTGACCCAGAGCCCGCCACCTCACCCCACCTCGACCTGATGCCCCACCAGCCATCCTGCTCATAGCCAACTTGACAACACCGTCGCCGGTGCCCGTCGTCCTCATCGGGGCCCCGGGGCCTGCTGCCAGAAGGGGGCCTTGGCCGGGATGCGGGGCAGGGAGGATTCCACGCGGCCGAAACGGTCGTCCTGGCGGGCCCAGGAGGCATAGGCGGCGTCGATCTCCTCGCGGTCGCGGCCGACGAAGTTCCACCACATAAGGATCGGCTCGGGGAAGGGCTCACCGCCCAGGAGCATGACCCGGGCGGGCTCGCGGACCTCCAGGGGGAGTTCGTCGCGTCCTTCGCCGAGGTAGCCGAGCCGGCCGGGGCGCAGGGGCTGGTCGCGGACGGCGACGGCACCCTGGAGGACGACGAGCGCGTACTCCCAGTCGGGGCGCAGGGGCACCGTGGCTGGCGCCCGCAGGTCCAGCTCGACGCCGACGAGCGGGGTGTCGTGGCGGGCCGGGCTGGTCAGGCCGCCGAAGTCGCCGATCAGGACGGTCGCGGCGCCGGCCTGGCCGTCGAGGTCGGCCTGCGGCAGCTCCGCGTGGTGCTCGAAGGCCGGTTGGCCGTGCCGGCTGCTCTCCGGAAGGGCGGTCCACATCTGGATGCCCTCCAGGGTGCCGCGGTAGTGGCCGGTGGCCTCCTCCGCGTGGGAGACGGCGCTACCGGAGGTCATCAGATTGAGCTGGCCCGGTTTGATGACCTGTTCGGAGCCGAGGCTGTCGCGGTGGAGGACCTGGCCGTCGGTCAGCCAGGTGACGGTCTGCAGGCCGATGTGGGGGTGCGGGCCGATGTCCAGGCCGCTGTTCTCGGTGACGTCGGCCGGCCCCATATGGTCGGCGAAGCACCAGGCACCCACCGTGCGCCGGCCCCGACGGGGCAGGGCCCGGCGCACCCGGACCGCGCCGACGGTCGCCTCCCGGCTGTCGCTCACCTCCAGGCAGGGCGGGGCGGGATGGCCGGTGTCGGCCTGATCGGCAGGCGCGTCGACCGTGCTGGCCGGTCCACTCATCACAAGACCTCTTTCTTCGTGTCTTTTCCCGGGCACATCAAGGAGGGGTTTCGTGCGGTCGTGCGGCACCCGGGGACATCTCGACGGCCCGTGCCGGTGCAGAAGCGGCAATGCGCAGGGGAAGCCGGTGCCGCTCGGGGGCCTGTCTGCCGGGCGGCCTCCGCGCGGCCCGCTCTCGGGCGGTCGCGGCTGCGGCGAGCACCTCGGCGGCCCGCTGCTCATCGAGGGCGCGCCGCGTGGCGGACGTCTGCGTCTGCGCCTTGAGGCGCTCCGCCTCCAGCGGCCTCGTCGCGGGCCCGGATTGCGGCCCGGTGTTCGCCGGCGGTCTTGATGTTCACCCGGTGATTGCGGACCTCAGGCGCTCTTGCCGAGCAGTCCGCACAGTTCTTGCTCCACATCGAGCAGCCGCGTCTCGTGGCCCGGGGGCACCCGTCGGTAGGTCCGCTGCAGCCACCGCTCCACCACGGCGGACGGGGCCTGGAGCAGGACCTGCCCGGCCGGGGCGGCCAACGCGATGCACAGCATGCGGCGCGCCCCGGTACCGGCAGGCCAGATCCGCACGTCGCCCAGTCCACAGGGCCCGAACGCGCCCTGGGCCAGCAGCTCGCGGGCGAACAGCCAGGTCACCGGGGCGTGCGGGCCGGTGTGGAAGTCGACCTGGACGGCGTAGGGGTCGTGCGGGTCGTAGGACAGTCGGGTCGCTACCCCGATGCTGCAACCCGGCGCGACCAGCAGGCGCATCTCGCACTCCTGCTCGACGAAGTTCTTCATGGGCTTTCTCTTGTCTCTCGATCCGGACGGCGCTCGCTGGAGGCTCTTTCCGGACGGTTCTTTCGGCGGCCTTGGTGCGGGGCCCGTGTTCCGGCCGCCGCCCGGTGTCGGGCGACGGCATGCCCGGGGCGGGGTGCGGTGCGCCTGCAGTCGCACTGAACCCCGCCCCTGGTGGTATGGGCGCACTCCGTCCGGTCACCTGCTGCCGTTCTCGGCCGCGGTCGCTCATGCGCGACGTCGTTGTCGGACATGAGCCGTGCGGATGGTGCGTGCGTGCGGCTGATCGGCGGACCGGTGGTTCCGGCCCCTGCCGTCAGCGGCAAGCGTCCCCGCGGTCACGGTTGTTGGCGCGGTCGTGCCGGTCGTTGTCCGTGGCGTAGGAGACGGTGACCACGCGCTGGGCGTCAGAGTGGGGCGATGCCGAGGCGGCCGCGGTGGCGACCCGCCTTCCGAAGATGCGACTCATGATCACTCCTCCTTGAATGCCATGCCGACGTTCCGCCCCGCGGAACGTCGGACGGTGCCCGAGGTGGTGGGCCCATCACAGAAACTACCCCGAGATGGTTGAAGGATAAACTTTCCGCTGTGTGGGCTGTTTCACCGCTGCCGCCTCGCCCGGAGGGAAATAATCCGGCCTGCCGCGGCCTTCGCGCGGCCGGGATCAATCGCATCGACGGGCAGGGGAAACCGCCGCCGGTCGAGACGGAACGGCAGTCCGCCCCGGCGGCAGGGGCGGTCGGCGCGCGCCGGCGGCCACCCGGACCCGGCCCGGCCCGTCGTCGGCCGCTTCCCGCGCACGCGGGGACGACCCGGCCCCAGAGGCATCTTCCCGGCCCTCGCCGACGCCGCGCACGTCCCCGCCGGGGCGGTGAGGGGAGTCCGGGGAGATCGCCTGTCGGGCGGGGCCGGTGCGGGCGGCCGGGGTCGGCGGCGAGCGGGTCGTCGACCGGGATCGGCCGGCCGCGCACGGGATCTGGGCCGTGCCGGGCGGATCCACCCCCGCCTCGCGGCGGCGGATAGTCGTGCGGCTGGCGCCCACACGCGCCGGCGGCCTCCCGCTGGGTCAATATCGGCGACTTCCCGGCGAAGCGTGTGAGCGGTCAACCAGCCGAAGCAGCCTCGGGATTGGGGCCGGAAGGGCGGTGCGCTCCGGCTCGCTGCGAGCCCCCTGCTGGATCACCCCCTCGCGGAGATGGTTTAGTGTTCAACCAACGGCGGGCGGCGCGGCCGAGAAGACCACTCCTGTGACGCGCCGAGGAGCAAGCCGAAGACCACGGCCGAACAGGCCGCCGCCGGCACGGCTCCGCACCGCCGCACAGCACGAAGGAGTTTTTGCATGTCAACACGGAGCCCGAAGTCGCGGACGCTGCGGTCCGCCGTCGTGGGCGTGCCGCTGGCGGCCGTCGTCGCCGCGGCGTTCGCAGGGACCACCGGGACCGCCTTTGCGGCCGCCCCGAAGCCGGCCGCGAACTGGACGTCCGCGGGTCATGACTCCCACAACACCCGCAACGCCGCGTCCGAGAAAATCCTGAACGCGAACAACGTCAAGAACCTGAAGGCGCGTTGGACCTTCACGGCCGGCGGTGACATCTCCGCCACGCCGACCGTGGTGGACGGCGTCGCCTACGTGCCGGACTGGAGCGGCAAGCTCCACGCCGTGGACACCAAGACGGGCAAGGCCCTCTGGTCCAAGCCGGTGAGCACGTACAGCGGGATCGAGGGTGACGTCTCCCGGACCAGCCCCGCCTACGCGGACGGCAAGCTGGTCTTCGGCGAGGGCGTTCCGGCCATGAAGACCACCGAGGGCGCCTACCTCCTGAGCGCCGACGCCAAGACCGGCGCCCCGCTGTGGAAGACGCAGATCGACGACAACCCGGCGGCGGTCGTCACCGGCTCGCCGGTGATCGCCGACGGCGTGGCGTACGTGGGCGTGTCGTCCAAGTCCGAGGCGCTGCCCGGCGAGCCGACCTTCCGCGGCAGTCTCGTCGCGGTGAGCGTCGACACCGGCGAGATCCTGTGGAAGACCCACACGGTGCCGGAGGGCTACACCGGCGGCGCGATCTGGGGCAGCCACCCCGCGGTGGACCTCGAGCGCGGCCTGGTGTACGCGGCCACCGGCAACAACTACTCGGTGCCGGAAGGCGTCTGCGCGACCCCGGACGCGACCGGATGCACCCCCGCCTCCCCCGACAACCACCAGGACGCGATCGTCGCGTTCGACCTGAAGGACGGCAAGGTCGCCTGGGCCCGCCACACCCTCGAGGCCGACCAGTGGACGATTGAGAAGCCGAACGGCCCGGACTACGACTTCGGGTCGGGCCCGAACCTCTACACCACCACGGTGGACGGCAAGCGCACCGACCTGCTCGGGGTGGGCCAGAAGAGCGGCGTCTACTGGGCGCTCGACCCGGCCACGGGCAAGGTCGTCTGGCAGACGCAGGCCGGCCCCGGCGGCCTCGGCGGCGGCATCCAGTGGGGCTCCGCGACCGACGGCAAGCGCGTCTACGTCGCGGTCACCAACTACGACAACGTCCCCACCACCATCACCTCGGCGACGGGTGAGAAGTCGACCACCACGGGAGGCTTCTGGGCCGCCCTCGACGCCGCCACCGGCAAGCTCCTGTGGCAGACCGCCGACCCGCAGGGCCACAAGGCCCACGGCTTCGTGACCAGCGCCAACGGCGTCGTCTACGGCGGCTCCATGGCTCCCAAGGGCAACAACATGTACGCCCTCGACGCCAAGACCGGCAAGGTGAAGTGGGACTTCGCCAGCGGCGGTTCGGTCGTCGGCGGTGCCGCGGTGGTCAACGGCTCGGTCTACTGGGGCTCCGGCTACACCTCCGCGATGTGGCCGGACAAGGGCACGAACAACAAGCTGTACGCCTTCTCCGTCGGCAAGGGCAGCAAGAACTAGCCCCCTCCCCGTACCTGTTGGAGCTGTGAACCGCACGGCCTCGGCGTGCCCCCGGCGCGGACACCGCGCCCGGGGCGCGCCGAGGCCGTGCAGCGAGTCACGTTCACGGCTCGACCACGGCTGAGGACCGGGGGCACCGATGCCGCCACTGCTTGGGCTGCCGTACGCCAACGGCAAGCGACGCGGCCCGAGCCGCCCCTGCACCACATGTGGGCGGGCGTCACAGGGCAGCGGGGGTGGTATGCGGTGTCATGACCGCTTAAGGGACAGCAGTGGTCATGGCACCGCATACCACCCCCGCGCCCCGCGCGGAGGTTCCGCAGCCACCGCTGCCATGGCCCGGGCGAACACCTCATTCGATGCGTCGTCTCATGCGCCCTCTTTCTTCGGCGCCCGAAATCCCAGGAGACAGAGCATGGCCGACAGCACCGCGGTTGTCCTTCCCGCTTCGTGAGTACTGCCGTGCATGGAGACCACCTCCGGGAGGATCATCGTGACCGCCGGGCAGACCACGTCTTGCGTTGATGACCACACGGACCGCGTCGATGCCGGGCCCACGCCGGGGTCCCCCTGCCGGGGCCCAGTACCACCCCGGCCCCCGAACGCACACAGAGCCGTGATGACTTGCGTGCACCACTCCGGTGACCCGACCCGTGCCTTCCGGGCTGCGATCTCTCGGTTTGAGGGCGGTGGTGGTGAGAGACAGTTGCTAGCTGGGGCGTTGTTGCTGGTCGGGGGCTTTTTGGGGTGCGCCAGGGAAGTGGTGTACGGGTTCGGCCTGATCCGGGGGTTTGCTCCGGCATCGGGATGGTGCCCGCATAGATGAACGGCCACCGGCTGATCTTCGAAGTGTCGAAGCTCGAAGGAGATCAGCACGATGACCGCACCGGACAGTCTGCCCCTGCACACCCTCGCCGCGGCGAGTCTCGATTTGCTGCGCGCGATGACACTGATCGCCCGCGGCCTGTCCGGCGTCCAGCTGGTCATCTCCGACGCGCACATGGGCCTGGTCAACGCGATCGGCGCCACCCTGCCCGGCGCCTCCTGGCAGCGCTGCCGCACCCTCCCCCACGCCCTGAACGGGCGCGGGCGGTGCCCCCATCGCCCGCGCGCTGCTGAGCCAGGTACCCAAGTCGGCCCAGCCGTGGGTGGCCACCCTGCTGCGGACCATCTTCAAACAGCCCGACGCCGACGCCGTCCAGGCTCAGATGCGGCACGTCCTTGATGCCCTGGAAGCCAAGTTCCCCAAGGTCGCAGCCCACTTGGATGACGCACGGGGCGACGTGCTGGCCTTCACCGCGTTCCCGCGGGAGATCGGGTCGAACAACCCGCAGGAACGGCTCAACAAAGAGATCCTCCCCCACGGCTGCGCCGTGGGAGGTGCCCCCAGCCGCACCGACGTGGTCGGTATCTTCCCGACCGCACCGCCGTGATCCGGCTGGTCGGCGCGGTCCTGGCCGAGCAGAACGACGAGTGGACCGAGGCCCGCCGCTCCATGGGACTTGACCTGCTCGCCGAGGCTCGCCTCCACCCGAGCGAGTCAGAAACCGACGACACCGCCCTGCCCACCGAACTCACCGCATGGCCTCAGAGACGAGATCACCGAGTGGCCGTCGATACACCACCTCGACGGACGTGACCGCACACTGCCGTCCACCCGCACATCCCTCTTCATCCGCATGATCGGTGAACAGCCCAGGCGCGGCTCCGGACGCCTTTGCGGTGCCCCCACCTGCGCGGACGACCTCGTACGACCTGACCAGCAGAACCTCAGTCGCACCGAATCCCGGCTGCAACCAGCGCATATGACCGGCTGTCACGCATCGCGACCGGCCTGGGAACACGAGGCGCTACCGCTGCCTCACCTCCAGAAGCACGACCGTGCCCGCCACCACCGCATGCCGCTCGCCGCCGCGCTCCTCGCGATCTCGCTGACTGACTGGCTGGCTGCAGCCCGCAACTCACCGAAGAGGACGCGAAGCCCGGTACACCGGACTCCAGCGCACTTTCCGCACCGTCCGGGGCGGCCGGCGGGCCTGCCGAAGGCGGCCTGTCGCTCGCGGACGCCACCGCGAAGATCCCGACGGGGGCCGGGAAGCGGGAGCGTCGCGGCGGGTGGCTCGGACACCACTTCTCCGGGCGCAACCGGCCTCTTCGGGCCTGCGGCGCCCCGGGAGGCGGAGGGACGGGCGTGGCCGAGGCGCGATGCCACCGTGATCAGAGTGGCTCGTGTCGCCTGCCCGCGGGCCTCGAGGCGGCCGGGTCCGCCGCATCCCGCGCGGGGGTGGTGGTCAGGTGGCGCGGATCGCGGAGACGTCGAACTCCAGCTTCACCTTCTCGCCGACCAGCACGCCGCCGGTCTCCAGCACGCTGTTCCAGGTCAGGCCCCAGTCGGTGCGGTCGACCGTGGTGGAGCCCTCGAAACCGGCGCGCTCGTTGCCGAAGGGATCGGTCGCCGTGCCGGTGTGGGCCAGGTCCAAGACGACCGGGCGGGTGACGCCCTTGATGCTCAGGTCGCCGGTCAGGCGGTAGGCGTTCGCGGAGAGCTGCCGCACGGAGGTGCTGCGGAAGGACAGTTCGGGGTGGGCCTCGACGTGGAGGAAGTCGGCGCTGCGCAGGTGCTGGTCGCGCTGTTTCTGGCGGGTGTTGAGGCCGGCGGCCCTGAGGGTCACGTCGGCGGTGGAGCGGCCGGGGTGCTGGCCGTCCAGGTACAGGCGGCCGTCGAAGTCTTCGAAGGTGCCGCGGACCTTGGTGATCATGGCGTGCCGGGCGACGAAGGCGATGCTGCTGTGCGCGGGGTCGATGGTCCACACGCCGGTCAACCGGGCGGTGTCCGGCGCGGCGGCCGGCGCGGTGGCCGGGGCGGGAGCGGTGGCGCGGCGGCGGGTGAACAGGCCCATGGGGTCGTCCTTCGGGGAGGGGGGATGCCCTCCACCCTCTAACATGTTGAGGTTTAAATCAATTTCGGGGGATTCCCGCATTCTCGACGGTCCGGCAGTCTGAGTGCAGCAGCCACGAGAATCCGCCCACACCACGGCCGGGAAGGTCGCCCACACGGTTGCCGTGCCGGAGGAGGCGGGCCGCCGCTCCTGGGCGCCCCGCCGGTACGACACCCACCACCGGGGCATCACGGGGTCCAGCCAAGGTGAGGCCAAAAGCCACAACGAGGCGACCGGGGTGTTCTGAGCCCGTGGAGGCCGTCACCCGCTCGGCGCAATGTCGTTGG
>NZ_JBFAKH010000042.1:0-46328 GCF_040655635.1 Streptomyces sp. NPDC050388 | reverse complement strand
CTACGCGCCTCCCGCGTTCCGCGCCAGCTCGAAGGCAGTACCTCGTAGCTCACGGCGGAGCCGTTGTGGCTTTTGGCCTCACCTTGGCTGGACCCCCAGTACGGGCGGCAGCGACTCGATGTCGAACGTGGTCACGCGACGTCCCCCTGCGACTCGGGGCCCGGGTCCTCGACCTTGAGCCGCCGGAAGTGCGCCTCCAGGGCCTGTTCCACCAGGGTCTGCGGGTTGAGTCCGGTCTGCTCGACCGCCGCGGTCAGCTTCCGGTCGGTCGACTTCAGGATCCGCACGGTTACCGGCACCCGCTCCGGACCACGGGGCCGGCCCCGCCGCCGCGGCGGGCGCGCGCCGCCCTTGGAGGCCGGGGCGGAAGCGGGTGCGGCCGGTGGCTTCTGTTCCGGGCTCTCGTTTCCGCCCGCTGAATCGCCAGCATTCCCGCTGGCGGGATCGCCAGCGTCGGAACCGCCCCCACCCCAGCTCTCGGGGTTGTCCCAGTCCGGTTCCTGCGCGCCGGAGAGGTCCGCCGGGTCCTTCTCGTCCCGGCCGGCGCGCTTGGCCCGCTGAGTTTGGCGGGCCTTCTCCGCGAAGGTGGGCATCAGGACTTCTCCTTCAGGTGCGGCAGTGTGTGGAACAGGATCTCCCGGTAGACACCCTGGAGGATCTTCGCCTCCCGGCCAGGCGCGGCCGTGATCGGCATGGAGCCGGTGCGGCAGACCTCGCGGATCGCGTAGTTCTTGATGAGGGTGGGCAGCACCAGGTCGCCGAAGTCCTCCACGAGCCGGTCGCTCCAGTCCTGGTGGATCTGTCGGTAGGAGTCGCCGCGCGGCACGATGCTCCGCACGATCCCGGAGATCTCCAGCCCCTCGTTGAGGCCGCCCGGGGCGGTGTAGTGCCCGATCGAGGTCATGGCCTCGACCGCGCCGTCGTGCCCGTCGTCGCTCAGGGTCGCGGGGATGAGCACCTTCTTGGTCGCGATCAGGGCGGAACCCACGATCTTCCCGCCGGCGCGGGGCGGCACGTCCAGGAAGAGCACGTCGACCAGGTCCCGTAGACCCCACAGGGCCCGCTTCAGCCGGAACTCCATCCCGGTGGTCGCGTCGGTCTCCCGGTTGCCGAACTTCCGGATGCAGGGCAGCACCCACACGTTGGACGGCCAGTCCTTGCCCGCGGGGACGAACGCGTCCCGGGCGATCTGCGCCGGATCCCGGGGCGGCTTGTCGGGGTCGACGTAGTACACGTCGTTCACCGACAGCTCCGGGTCGATGATGCCCAGCTCGTCGGTGAGGGTCGACCGCGGGTCCAGGTCGACACCGCCGACCCTCAGCCCCAGCTCGGCGGCCACGGCGATCAGGCCCGCCGTCAACGACGTCTTCCCGACGCCGCCCTTCTCGCTGACCTCAGCGACGATGTCCGGCTCGTGTTCGGCCACGGGTCCTCCTTCCTGTTCAGGTAAGCCGAAGAGTGACCGGCGCGCATGCCTAAGCGCAAGCTGACCCGCACGCTTTCCCGCCCGTGAACCCGCCAGCGGAAATGCCAGCAGCAGGGCAGCAGGAATTCGCGTTCCACCTGCGCGCAATCTAGCTAGATTGCGCGCAATGGGGCAGGCGAGAGACCCGCTGGGATCAGCGCTCGGCGGGGGCCGTCAGCGGGTGGCGCGTTTGACCGCTGTGCGGATGACGTCGCCGGTAGTGACCACCTGGGCCTGTAGCTGGGCCTTCTCCAGGATGCTGTCGGCGTCCGGCCGGGGCGCCATCGCGGCACACCACAGGTCGAGGAGGGTCACGGCGCCGGACCGTTGGGCCTCCCGGAAGATGACCTCCGGACCGTCCCCCCACCGCTTCTGCCACTCCCACAGCGCGGTCACGGCCGGGGCGGACGTCCAGTGGCAGGCGCGCACGAGCTGGTCGCCGAGGGCGCCCGGGAGCTTGACGTACATCCGGCCGGTCAGCTTGGTTGGCTCGGAGCCGTGGCGCTGGTAGTGCTGCGGTCCGGTGCCGACCCGGCGGCCGGGCACCGCGAACTCCTCAGCGGGGACGGGGTCATACTCGCCGGCCATCCCCCGCCGCTTCAGCTCGGCGCGCACCTCGCGGGCCACCACCAGGTCGCGGGTCCCGGCGAGCTTGCCCCGCTCCCGGAGCTTGCGGAACTCCGAGCGGATCGCCCCGCGGGCCTCGCTCAGCGCCTTGCCCCGCAGGAACTGGGTGCCGTGGGCCTTCCGCGCCTCGGTCAGCCACTCTTGCTCGGCTTTCTTGCCGACCCTCACCACCTCGTTCAGCGCCAGGAGATCATCGGGCTCGACAGCGACCACGAAAGGCATCAGCGACATGGCGCGCAGTCTAGCTAGATAGCCGGGGTCCGGAATCCGTTCTCCGCTCCTTCGCGGGTGCGCGCGTCGGACGGTCTCACGAGTCCCAAGGTGCTTGCTTATTCGCCATTATTTCCGCTTGCGAGAAATGTGCAACCAAGCTAGATAATGCGCGCAAGCCACCTATCAAGTGGGCGTTTGGCGGCCAGAAATTAAGTGATCGTGATACTTTGACGCTCGCTCGGTAAGTGAGTACGCGACTAGTCCTCTGGGGGGATCATGGCTGGTGAGGTCACGCCGTCGCGGTGGGCCGTCGAGCAATTCGGTGAGCACGCCGCAGATGTGATGCGGCACGTGGTTACCGGCCTGGCACGTGGCCAAAAGGCGGCCCGGTTAGTTCAGGTGACGGCAAAGTCCGCAGGGGCCGAGGACAAGCGTCCCTACGGCAGTATGTGGGCCACGCGCTACCACCAAGTCGTCTTGCAGTTCGACTTGGCTTCGCTACCTGGCTACGAGGCTCACAAGCCCAAGGGGGCGTCGTACAGCCTGGCTGTGGTCAACGGGCGGGTACTGATCCCCTTCCGGCACGCCACATCACTGAAGGAGCCGATCTCCTGTGCGAAGCTGAGCACGAAGATCCCTCAGAAGGTGTCCCGTGACAACGGCGTAGACCCCGCTCCGACTCTGTTCGACACTCCTGACGCCACCGAAGCGGAGGCAAACCCAACGGTGGCTGAAGCCGTTGCGGCGGCCAAAGCGGAGAAGCTGACAGTGATCTACGTTGCGTATGTGGCCAACGCCGACAGCGACGAGATTCTGGCCGCCTGGTGGGGCACGCCCTACTCGCTGGAAGACGACGGCACCATGCGGTGGGAGCCCGAGCGGCTCGACATGAGCATCGCCACCGCGCAAGACTCCAGCCGCTCTCGCGGTGATCTGCACGATGCGGGCACCGCCATCCCCACACAGGGCTGGGCCGGCGGCGAGGTGCCTTCGCTGAATGTCGTCCCGCGCTTCAAGGACACCAAGCATCCGTCCGCCGAGCAGGAACCAACGAACCCCGAAACAGAAGACGGCGATGAGTGAGAAAACCCAGCCACCGCTGTTCACCGCATCCGGCAGCCGCAGCGCTCGCAAAGGCCGCGCGGGTCTGGAACAGCCCTCCCCGGCCGCAGTACACGAGGCATTCGATCCCGCCCGGCTGGCCCAGGCGCGCAGCCTCCTGGGGATGACGAAGAGGCGTCTGGCCGACGAGCTTGGAGTGACCCCGGCCGCGGTGAGCCAGTACGAGATGGGCACCAACCGGCCTCGCCCTGACCTCCTGCCGAGGTTGGCAGAGATCTTGGAGGTGCCGTTGATGTACTTCTTGTCGGGGCGCCCCCATGCACGGCTGGATCCCTCCGCCGCGCATTTCCGCAGCCTGCGCAGCACGCGGTCCTACCAGCGTGCCAAAGCCATCGCGTTCACCGAACAGGCATGGGAGCTGACCTACGCACTGGAGAAGCGTGTCCGGCTCCCGGTGGTTGACCTGCCCGGCTTCGCGGGTGGGGAGGTCCTCTCGGGCACCGAACTGCCCAGCGACCCAGCTTCCGCCGCCCGAGCCCTACGAGTCGCGTGGGGGCTGGGCGCCGGTCCGATCACCCACCTGATCCGGCGGTTGGAAGCGCGCGGAATAGTAGTGATCACTCCACAGCGCGACGAGGACCTGCGATCAGTCGACGCCTTTTCCACATCGCGCCTTCCACGGCCGTTGATCGTATTGACCCCGAACAGGACCGACGACGTCTACCGGCACCGCTTCAGCGCCGCCCACGAGCTGGGCCATTTGATCCTGCACGGCGACGCCAGCCCTGGTGACATCGCCCAAGAACGTGAAGCCGACACCTTCGCAGCGGAGTTCCTCACACCCCGCGAGTCGATCCTGTCCGAGCTGCCCGCACGAGCTGACCTGCACAAGCTGTCGCAGTTGCGCGACACCTGGGGAGTATCGGTGCACTCCCTGCTGTACCGCTGCCGAGAACTCGGCCTCCTGTCGGACTCTTCGGCGAGCCGCGCCTATCAGCGCCTGCACGGCCTACAGGGGCAACCCGGTTTCGCTCCGGACCCCCTAGCTGGCTACCCCAGCGAGCAGCCCGCGCTGCTATCCCAGGCATTCGCCCTTGCCTGCGACCATGGCCTGACAATCACGGAACTGGCACGTGAACTGGCCTGGAGCGTGCCTCAGGTTCGTCGAATGCTCGGCGCCGAGGAAGACCGGCCGGCCCTCCGCCTGGTCGGTAGCGCGCCCTAAGTGTCGTTGCGCTGGCGATGACCGCGAGGAGCAACTCCGGTTTGTCCGGGACGATACGAGGGCCCGCGCTCACACTGCGCGGGCCTTTCGCCGTGGTGCTGGACATCCGGCCGGACGGCGCGATTGTTGGGCGGGACATGGAGCTGGGAGAAGCCGGGCCGGGAGTCGAGCAGCGGGCGGCGGCGGTGGCCGACGCGACGTGCGAGCTGGTCGACACGGTGACGCCGAGGACCTGGAGCACGGGTGCGGTCGAGGACGCGGCCGACGCCATCGACATGCTCGCCGAGGCCCTCGCGGCGATCGACCCGGAGGCCGCGCGAGCCCTTGCGGCGGTCCCGGCCGCCACCGCCGCACTGCGTCGCCGACTCGCCCCGGCCGCCACCCAGGACGTCCCTGAGGTGCCCGCGCCGGGCTCCGGACGGGTGCGCCGGCGCGGACTCGGACCAGGCTGGAAGGGCGTACGGACCACCGGCTGACTCCTGCACGAAGGTCCGCCGGGAGGTCCACCGGCGGAGGGTGGAGGACTCCTGGGCAGTCATGGCCGGCGGGCCCTGGTCAGGGCAGGGGAGCGTCCACCGCGTCCGGCACTGCCCGGCGGCGAGTAAGGGGGTCAAGGCGAGGGAGAAGGCCGGTGGCCGGAGGTGGGCGCCGAGGAGCGTGGCAGGTACCCCGGGTATCCGGTCTGCTCATCGGTCTCCCGTGGGAGACGGCTGTCCCCGTCGGGGCCCGTTTTGTCGAACGAGGAGCGGCGCCTTTGATGGGTAAACCCCCGCGGCCACGATTGTCGACCGTGGCTGCCCCCTCATCGGCTGACCCCGGGCCGCAGTGCGCACGCACTGCGGCAAGGCCACCTGGGTCACGAGGAGGGGAACCGTGTAATGCCGATGCCCTCGCACGCTCTTCGACGCATGATGAGCCGACGACAACTGCTTAGTAGGAGGGGAGCTTTGGGCTGTGCGCAGACAGGTTTCGGAGCAGTTCGCCTTCTGGACGTGCCGCAGGCTGTTCGGCCCGATCCTTCCCTACGACAGGTGCTTCGGCTGCGGGGGCATGCACATCCCGCCCAGCCACGGAGATCCTCATAACGGCCGCTACGACTTCGCGGGTGAGAGCGTGGCCGTCGAGGTCGTGTCGATCGTCAACTCCTCCGCGCTGAGGAACTTCTCCTCTTGGAACAAGCGTCACCCCGGACCGATCGAGGGGGAACCGGCCGAGTTCGGATTGACCCTGCCGTGGGTGATCGAGGTGCCCGCCCGCACTCCCACCAGCCAATTGGACACGGTCCTGGAGGCAGTGCATTCCATGGAGCGGGTCGGTATCCGCACAAACCGCACCTACGGATGCGGCGGTCGCCGCTGCCCCGCCGGATCGGACGGGCGGATATGCACGTTCTGCCAGGTTGCGTGCACCGCGCCCTTCCACGCCTACGTGGACGACGAGGGGCTACTCGCCTCCCGGAACGGGAACGTGGTCGTCAGCGTGTCCGAGAACCTGGACTCCCGGGGGCTGTTTGACCTGGTGCACGAGATCATGGGTCTGCTCCGGCCGAACGCTGACGGGCAGAGAACAGACGTTCAGCGAAAACTCGACCTGGCCGAACGGCAGGGCAAAAGCCGGCGGGTGGTGTGCTTCGTGCTGGATCTCTACTTCGCCCTCCGACTCAACGTGTACCCGGGCACCTGGAAGAAGCTGGGGACCTTCCCCTGGGATGCGATTCGCCCGGTCACCGACGTCGTAGTGGCGTCACCAGACTTTCACCGCGCCGTGGTCTTCTCAGACGCTGCCCCCACCAGGCAGATACCGGTACGCGACGCGGAAAGGGTGCCGGCCCCACGCACTCTCGGATGTGGTTCCCGCCGGTAGCGTCGGCCAGGTCCAGTCATGGAGCGGGAGTGCCGGGCCCACCCGCCCGTCGCAGATCCGACAGGTTGACCCGCTTCAGTACCGGCCGCAGCACGGCACGTTCCTGATGGTGGTCCTGCCAGCGCCGCTCAAGCACCTTGTCCTCCAGCTCGATGTAGCTGACCCCGGCACCCGAGTCGGGCAGGATCCGGAAAGCGTCCACGCCACCATTGCCAGCGATGAACTCCTCAGCCAGGTCGAGGAACGTTGGTGCCGCGTGGTCGATATGCAGCTCGGCAGCGGACGGGATCGGCGCGGCTGTGACGGAGCAGACGAGCGGCTGCCCGGAGTTGAGCGCCGCGTTCCGTGCGGCCGCCACCTGGGCGTCGATCGCGTGCCGCAGTGCGGCGAGAACCTGGGTGCGGTGGCTGAGCGGGGTCAAGCAGGCGTTCCACGAGAAGTCGGCCACTTCGCTGTTGAGCCGCACGAGGGCGAGCCCGATGCTTCTGCGGCCGTGGTCGGTGTGGGCTATGACGCGGAAGTGTGCGATGCCGGCGCCCCGCTTGAGGTCGTATTCGGGATGGCGTTCGAGAAGGTGGCGGAGGAACGCGTCGTCTTGGGGGTCGGTGACGTCACCGCCGATGCCGTATCGCTGGACGATGCCGCGGCAGATGTTCCGGACGGCTTCCTTAGTGGGGTAGTGGGTCGCGCCGATGGTGATGCCTCTGGGCACGGGTGGTCTCCGTTCGGGCCGTGGTCTTCCTGGAGTTCATAGGTGGTCCGGGACGAACCTAGGGCCTACTCGTGGTCAGGAGTCATCTGGCTGTTCCTGGAGGCGGCGCGGCCTCGTTCTGGAAGACCAGGGTGGCGGGGTCTACCTCGAACGTGTCGATCTCGATGGCCACATTGAGCAGCGCGGCGAGGAGATCCTCGCCGTCCCCGATACCACCTTCGGCGAGCTCTTGGCCGCCGAAGTACGGCAGAGGGAGGGGCAGCGGGGGCTCAGTGTGCCGTCGGCCAGCAGGGGTACACACCCTCTCTAGAAGCCTTCCTGACGGGGTGTTAACTCTGAATCTCTGATCTGGCATGATCGCGTTCTGCTTGTTTGGGGGGGCGTGTGGGAGAGATAGCGCGTTGGCTTGCCGGAGCCGTCAAGGGGTTCGGGGCGGAGTGCGGGGCGAAGCTGGCCGGCCCGGGGGAGCCGGAGGCTGCGATACGCAGCCCGCTGGAGCAGCTGTTACGGGCGGCCGGACCCGAGCTCGGGGTGCGGGCCGTCTTCCACGACGAGGTGCGTGACACCGAGCGGCGGGTGCGGCCGGACTACGGGGTCAGCGTCGACGGGGCGATCACCGGATACGTCGAGGTCAAGGCGCCCGGCAAGGCCATCGCTCCGGCCGCGCTGCGCGGGCACGACAAGGTGCAGTGGGAACGGCAGCAGGACCTGCCGAACCTGCTGTACACCAACGGCACCGAGTGGCGCCTGTACCAGGACGGTGTGCACCGGCGCACGGTGCACTTCACAGGGGACCTCTACGACGGCAGGGTGAGCGCTCCGGCGGAGTTCGAGGCGTTACTGGCGGACTTTCTGACCTGGAATCCGGCCCCGATCACCAGTCTTGGCGGCCTGGTCACGGCCATCGCGCGGATGACGCGGTTGCTGCGCGGGGAGGTGCTGGACCAGCTGGCGGCCGAGCACGCGGCCGTGCGGGGTGGCGCCGACGAGCGCCTGCAGCCCTTCCTCGGGCTGGCCGCCGAGTGGCGGGCGATGCTGTTCCCCCAGGCCGACGAGGCGACGTTCGCCGACGGCTACGCGCAGACCGTGACCTTCGCCCTGCTGCTGGCCCGCACCGAGGACATCACCGTCTTCGGCGAGTCCCTGCACACGATCGGCGAGAAGCTCCGCGCCGACCACTCCCTGATGGGGCGGGCGCTGCAGCTCCTCACCGACGACGTGGCCGTGGACTTCCGGGTCACGCTCGACCTGCTGGCCCGCACGGTCGACGCCGTCGACTGGGCCCGCATCCGCCGCGGCGGCCGCGACACGTACCTGCACCTGTACGAGCACTTCCTCGACGAGTACGACCCCGAGCTGCGCAAGCGGTCCGGCTCGTACTACACGCCGGTCGAGGTCGTCGAGCAGATGGTCCGGCTCACCGACGACGTCCTGGTTACCCGCCTCGGCAAGCAACGGGGTTTCGCCGACCCCGGGGTCTTCACGGTCGATCCGGCCATGGGAACGGGAACCTACCTGCACGCGGTACTCGAGCGGATCGCGGCGAATGCCGCTGCCCAGGACGGGCCGGGCGCCGTCTCCGGCGCGGTCACCCGGGCCGCCGAACGGATCGCTGGGTTCGAGCTGCAGATGGGCCCGTACGCGGTGGCCGAGCTGCGGGCCACCGAGCAGCTGAACAGCTACCAGGCCGTCCCGCCGGACGGCGGGCTCAAGCTGTTCGTCACCGACACCCTCGACGACCCCAACGCGGCCGAGACCCAGTTCCGCTCCGCCCTCCAGCTGATAGCGGCTTCCCGCCGCAAGGCCAACGAGATCAAGGCCCGGGCGAACGTCACCGTCGTCATAGGCAACCCGCCCTACGCCGAACTCGCCAACGGCACCGGCGGCTGGGTCGAGAACGGCGGCCTGGAACTGAAGACCAAGAAGGGCACCACGGCCATCCTGGACGACTGGATCGTCCCCGGGATGAGCCGGTTTAAGGCCAAGCTCAAGAACCTGTACGTCTTCTTCTGGCGCTGGGCCACCTGGAAGGTCTGGGAATCCACCCCCACCGACCACGACGGCAACCTCGGCGTCATAGCCTTCATCACCACCTCCGGCTACCTCACCGGCCCCGCCTTCGAGGGCATGCGCGCCTACCTGCGCCGCTACGCCTCCGAGGGATGGATCATCGACTGCACCCCGGAAGGCCAGACCCCGGACATACCGACCCGGATCTTCCCCGGCGTGCGCCAGCCCCTCGCCATTGGAATCTTCGTCCGCCGCGCCGGTACCGACAACGCCACACCGGCCCGCATCCGCCACCGCGCCCTGACCGGGCGCCGGCCCGACAAGTTCGCGGCCCTGGCCGCCACCCAGCTCGACGACCACGGATGGCGCGACTGCCGCACTGACTGGACGGCCCCCCTCACCCCCGCCAGCACCAGCCAGTGGGACACCTATCCGGCCCTCGACGACCTGCTGCCCTGGTACTCGCCCGGCGTGTTCCCGACCCGCACCTGGGTGTACGCGCCCAGCCGCGGCGTCCTCCAGCGCCGATGGTCCCAGCTCATCGGTGAAGGCGACCGCGACCGGAAAGCCAAGCTCCTCAAGGAGGGCCGGGACGCCCACCTCAAAAAGACCAAACCCCGCCTGCCCGGTGACGACACCAGCCCCACATCCGGGAAGCCCCTCCTCCAGGAGACCGCGACCAAGCCGGCCACCGCCCGCGTCGGCTACCGGGCCTTCGACCGGCAGTGGGTGGTCGCCGACCCCCGCGTGATGGACATGCCCCGCCGCGACCTGTGGGCCGCACGCATACCCGGGCAAGTGTTCGTCGTCGAACAGCACCGAAAGATCATCCGATCTGGGCCGGGCGTGGTGTTCTCCGCCCTGCTCCCTGACTTCGACCACTTCAAGGGCTCCGAGGGCGGCAGAACCCTCCCGTTCCTCCATCCGGACAACACTCCCAACCTCGCGCCGGGCCTGACCACGGCGCTCACCGGCATCCTCGGCGCCGAGGTCACCGCGGAGGACGTCCTTGCGTACGTCGCCGGCGTCGTCGCCCACCCGGCGTTCACCGAGACGTTCGCCGACGAACTGACCACGCCCGGCATACGGATCCCCGTCACCGAGGACGCCGCCCTCTGGACCAGGGCAGTCGGTCTCGGCCGTCAGGTGCTGTGGCTCCACACCTACGGCCAGTGCTTCACCGGTGAGGGCAGGCCCGCCGGTGACGTGCGCCTGCCCGTCGGCGATCCGCAGCGCCCGCTGTGCCAGAAGCCGGTCACGGCGCTGCCGGAGATGCTGGTCTACGTCGAAGACCGGCAGGCCATCGTCATGGGCGATGGAGAGTTCGGGCCGGTTACGCGGCAGGTGTGGGATTACGCGGTCGGCGGCCGCAACGTCATCAAGTCGTGGTTCGACTACCGCAAGAGGGAACCCGGCGGCCGCCGCAGTTCGCCGCTCGACGACGTCAACGCCACGGCGTGGGATCCGGACTGGACCGGCGAGTTTCTCGACCTGCTCTCCGTCCTGACCCGTCTGGTCGGCCTCGAGCCCCAGCAGGCCGAGACCCTGGAGTCCATCCTCAGCAGCGGCGTCGTCACGCTGGACGCTCTCGCCGCCGCAGGGGCCCGCCGGCCGCGGAGCACGGCGGACAGGAAGCCCCGCTTCTCGCTGGACTCTGCGCCCGACGGCGGGGGTGACACCCTCATCTGACACCACGGCGAGGCACGCCCATCGGACGGGCATCGGCAGTGCAGTGGGCCGTCCATGGACTCCTGAGGCCCTCGGGCGAGCAGTTTCACCATCGGTGAGTGGCGGCCGGCGAAAGGACGGTAGAACACCAGCATGGAACCAGCATCCTTCGGCCTGACTGCCCGCGCAGGAACGACCGTCGCGCGAGCCCTGGCAACTCGCCGCCAATCGTCTGGGGTTGTCCGAGTTGGCAGCCGAGAGGACCGGGCCTTGGCTTACCGGCGCTTTCTGGAAGCCACTGTGCAGGTCGAGTTTGCCTATGCTGAGTGGTGCTTCCTGCCAGACAGCGAGTCTGGACACACGCCACAAACTGCAGCCGCTGCTCGCCATGGGTATGTCCAGGCTGTTGCTGAGTTGAAGTGTGCAATGTTCGACCTTGAACTTTGTGCGCCGTTTCCGGTTCTCCTGGCTGCTCACGACCTCTTCGCCGTAACCCCGAATGTCTTGGACCTTGGTCAGCCGAAGAAGAGGGAGTTCGTAGACATGGTCTACGAACTTCAGCGAAGGCAGGGCGCGTTCTTGGACGCCGGCCGCCTGGACCTTGCCTACGATCCGCAATGGTGGCAGCTCTGGGGCCGCTTTAAGGCATGGCGAGCTCGGAGGGTTGGTTACGGCATGGTTCCAGTTCAACCACCAACCTTGCCCCTAGCCCAGCGGACGCGGACCGAAGATGGCCTGAAGACCGAAGTGGAAACCGCGGGGTCCGACCCACAGGACTGAACGCTGGTAGAGCTCCGTTAGGTCGGCAGTGTCGACAACCCGTGTCGGGGATCAACGTCTGCTTCATGCCGACGCCGTACCTTGCGGCCGGTGTCCGAGATAGGAGAAGCGGGCCTTAACGAATGGTGATCCAACCGACATGTAGCTGAGCGTGATGCTCTGAGGGTGTTGGAGTGTGGGGCCAGCGGCGGGCAGAGCTGCCGGCGGCGTTTCATAGGTGGTCGCTCATGAAACACCCCGCCGCACGGCGATCATGCTGCACGTTCCTTGTTTCATGGGTCGTTTCAAACGGGTTGTCATTTGAAACAGACACATGAAACAGTGATCGCGTGAGCGACGACTACCTGCGCGTTGAAGCGCACGACTGCCCCATGTCCACCTGCGCCGCCCCGGCGGGCTCGCCGTGCCGTACGACCAAGGGCCGGGTGGCGATCCAGTACCACACGGCCCGGTTCCGCCTCGCGCCCTCGCTGGCGAAGGTCCTGAACGTCCCCGTCCCTCCGGTGCGCAGGCCGGGTACGGCCTGGGTGGAACTGCCGCGCCCGGCCGGGGCCGGCGCCGAACCGGTCGGCCACGTCCGCATCGGCTACGCCCGCGCCTCAACCGCCCGCCAGTCGCTCGACTCCCAGCTTGATTCCCTCGCGGCCGCCGGGGTCACCAGGATCTTCTCGGAGAAGATCTCGACTCGCGCCACCAAGCGCCCGGAGCTGGAAAAGGCAGTCAGCCTCGCCCGCGAGATCCGCGCCTCCGGCGTCGCAGTGACCCTCGTCGTACACGAGCACAAGCGGCTCGGCCGCGGCATGGACCTCGCGGTGCTTGCCGAGGAGCTGCGCGCCAGCGACGTCGGCCTGCAGTTCCTCACCGGCGACCTCCAGGGCTCCCACGACCCGGGCGGCGTCGTCTTCACCGTGCTTGCCGCAATGTCAGGCATGGAGCGGGAGTACATCCGAGACCGCACCCTGGAGGGCCACGAGTCAGCACGGGCCCGGGGCAAGTCGATCGGCGGCGCGAGCGTCACCAACGACGACATGCTCGGCATGGCGCTGCACCTGCGGGGCCAGGAACTGAGCCTGCGCGAGATCGCTGCACGGCTCGTCATCACCAAGGGAGCCCGCAAGGGCAAGCACCCCTCCCCGGCGACCGTCATGCGAATGCTGCGCGAGCACGACGAACAGACGGGCGCGACGGAGCCTATGGCGGCGCTGGAGGGCGCTGGGAGCGCCTGAGAAGAGCCCACGGCGGCAGGAAGGGCCCTGGAGCTGCTCACGGGCGGCCTGGGGCCCTTCTCAGTTTGCCAGGACGCGATGAGAGCCGCCGGGCGAAGAGCTGACGGTCATTCGGGGTCGGGGGTTGAGGAACATCGGAGTCAGATCGCGGTTGCCGGCAGTACGCGCTCCTGGTACATCTCGCCGGTGTCCGGGTCGAGGACATAGACCTGGAAAGGCGCCCACGCCCGGCCAGCGAGGGCGTCGAGTTCGCTATAGAAAGGGACGAGCAGGGGCAGTTCTTCCGCCCAGGCCCTCAGCCGGCACGGGTCCGGACAGGCGACTCCCACCAGCGTCCACTGCTTGCCGTCGGGTCCGCCGCGTTCATAGACCGGTCTGCCGTCGCCGTACCGGGAATCCGGAGCGCCGAAGACCAGGTCCCGGTCGAAGAACAGCTCGGCGATGGCCCGGAAGTATTTCCACTGCCGCTGGTCCAGGCCCGTGCGGCTCCAGAACGTGGCGTACGCGTGGTCCTTGGCCGCCTTCTTCCTGGCCTTTTCCTTCTCCTCGATCGCACGCCGCCGCGCCGCGTCCTTCTCCTCCGCCTGCCGCCGGCGCCTGGCCTCAGCCTCTTCCCGGGCACACTCGGCGTCCATTGCCGCGTAGGCGGGGGCCGTCCACCACAGACGCCACCCGTCGTTCCAGGACCTGGTCCAGCCCTCTGCCCAGCTGTACCAGTTGTCTCCGTCGGTGACCCGCCGGGCACTGGCGAGGGGCTCGTGCGGCACGATCCGGCCCGTCAGCATCCACGCCACCGCATCGCTCAGTGCCGCACCGACCGGCGACCAGCTCACCGGCCTCGCGGATAAGCGAGCCAGGCCGGCGGCCACCCTCCACTCCTGCCCGCGGTCCTCGGGAGCCTGGACCAGGAGCGTGGGCACCGCGCCCACCCACGGGCGCGACCGAAAGGCGAACCAACACACCTGCACCCCGTCCCGCTCGTACAGACCGGTGCGGGCCGCGATGTCCTCAACGGTGATGGGGGACAGCTGCGCCTCCAGCGCCATCAGCCGGGTGCCGTCCGGGCTGAAGACCATCACGTCCGCCCGCCATTCCCCGGTGGGTGCGGCCACCTCCAGTTCGGCCCGGAAGCCTGCGGCCCGCGCACAGGTCACCAGCTCCAGTTTGAGCAGGTGATGCTCCAGCGACTCGTTCGCCAGCGAGCACGACGGCGGCTTGGTGCGGTGGTAGAGGTGCCGGGTGCCCAGTTTGGAGAGACGGGCGTGGACCTGACCGCCGCACTCCGGGCACGTCAGTTCCACACCACGCACCCGGTGGATCTCCTGCCACGACTTGCCGCAGCCCAGATCGTCCAGGGTGACGTCCAGCCGCCCCCACTCGGCGTGATCGGCAGTCAACTGCACTGGCCCTCCCCCTCTACCGCCTCCGGTTTCGCGGTCATGATGCGCCCGGGCACTGACAGGGCACGCTGCAGAACTCGGACATGTGAGCACTTGCCGCACACGCGCGCGTGCGAAGGACGGTCCAGAAAGTCCAGGAACCTCGCGCGCCAGGCACTCCGGTCCGCCGGGAGAGGGCGCTGCAGACAAGTCGTCGGCGTGCATCGCGGTTATCTGCGACATCGCGCCGACCTGCCGCTACCGCACGATTTGACGTCGATGTTCCTCCCCCGAAACCGGTTCGGGGTGAACGAGCCCACGGGCGAGCAGCCGGTCAGTACCGTATCCAGCCATGACGCCCAAGAGCAGCAGGGAACTCATGGCGTGGCAGCCGCCCGACGGCTGGCGCGAGATGAGCGGCGAACGCCGTACGGCGTACCTGGAAGAGCACGGCTTCCAGGTACCACTGCGCCCGGCCGACTGGGACGACATGGAGCACGAACAGCGCATGGCCTATCTCGCCTGGAACGCCCGCATCTGGTCCGACACCCCAGAGACACGGGCCGCCGAAGGACGGGAGCACCGGAAGAAGTTGCAGGCCTGGTGGGCGCTGATGTGGTGGTGGATTGGCTGCCTAGCGGCTGCGCTGGGCCTCGTGTGGTGGCCTGCGGGTCCCCTCAACGGGGGCGGTGTAGTGATGCGGGCGGGAGTCACCGTGTTCGTGTTCGTCGGGTACTACATAGCTCTGTTCGTACCGATGCGGATCGCGAAACCCGTCCCGCCGATCCACGACTGACTGGGGGGCGAGGCTGTGGGCCCCACCGCCAGGCTTAGCGCCGGTTCTAGTTCTGTTCCCCAACCCTCTACTTCATGCCCCGCCCCCTGGACTGGCTCGGCTGCGGGTGTACGGCGGCGGCTGGCTGGTGCTGAGCGGCCTGCTTCGCCTGCTGTACCTGCTGGTGGGCGCGGCGGGCCGTGGCCTCCCGGTCGGACAGCTCCGGGTACTTCTCGGCGATCGTGGCGCGCAGGGCCTTCTCGGCGCGGGCGTCGGCCGCCTGAGCGCGGTGGCTGGCGGCGCACCCCCTGAACTCGCCCGCCTGCCGGGTGGCGCGGCCGACGTCGTCGCGATCCCGCTTGTCCATGCTGTGGCCGCGCCGTTCGGCGACGGAGCGCATCTCCACGAGCCGCTCGGCGACCTTCTCCACGTGGTCGGGCACCGGCGTACTCGCCACACTGAAGCTCTCCGCGAACCGGCTCTCCTTCACCACGTCCCATGCCTCCCGCAGGGCCTGCCGTGCGTCCCGCTTCGCGTCGGCCTCCAGCTGGAGGTACGCCGCGCGCTCCCCCGTCAGGCGCCCAGTCAGCTCGCGGTACTCCTTCAGCGACGTCCCCGCCAGACGCAGCGCGATACGGCCCTTGCCTTCGCTCTCGGCGACCTTGGCCAACTGCCGGGCGCGGTCGTCGGCGTGGCCGGCCGCAGCGAACGCGGTCTCCAGATGTTCCCGGGCGGTGGCGATATGGGCGTCCGCCTGGTCGAGGACCTCCCCGGCCTCTGCGGCGAACCGCTGCCCGCGGGTGGGCCGGCCGGTGGCCTTCTCGTGGTCGAGTCGCGCGGCGAGTTCCCGGGCCTTGGTTTCCGCCTCGGCGGCGCTGGCCTCGGCGTCGGCGGCGAGCCGGTCGCCCTCGGCGATGAGCCGGTTCAGCTCCTGGGCGGAGGCGGTGCCGTAGATGCGCTTCGTCCACGACGGGACTGCGCGTTCCTCGGCACCGGCCTGGATGCGGGCGAGCAACTGCTTGGCCTTCTCCTCGGAGCGCCGGGCCCGCTCCTCGCGCTGGGCTTCGTCCTGCTGCTGGCGGGAGGAGAGGGACACCGACTTGGCTCGTCCCGCCCGTGCCATGCGGGACTGCCGGAGCCTGCGTTCGGACTCGGCGTGGGCCTCCTCTGCGGAAAGGTCACGCTGTCGGGGGAGCTGCGCAGGGGCCGGCGGTTCCTGCAGGAGGTCGGAGACCATGCCGTCCGGCCGGGACTGCCCGAGGAAGCGGGCGAAGGCGTCGATGGCGCGCTCCAGGCGCTCCTTCTCGGTGCGGGACTGGCCGAGCCGGGCCCGGGTCTGTTCGTCCTCGAGGACGGCCAGCGGCAGCCACAGGTGGTTCTGGCGCCGGGCCCGGGTGATGCCGGGATAGGTGGCGAAGGCGTTCGCGCCGTGCCCGTACATGAGCGAGGTGTTGCACGTCAGGCCCTGGCTCGCGGCGATCGTCATGGCGTAGCCGAGGGACAGCGCGCCATTGGCGACCTTCTGCGGTGTCACCCAGCCGGACTCGGTGCGGTGGCCGCCGGGGGCCTTGGCGTCCTTGACCCGCCAGGTGATCTCGACACGGTGGTTGTCGTCGATTGCCGTGATGACGGCCCGGTAGCCGTTGAGCATGTCCGGGCCCTCGCCGCGGCGGCTGCGGTAGTCGTTCTCCCGTACGCGGACGATGTCGCCTACGGCGAGGGTGAGGGTGTCGCCGCCGGGCAGGGCGTAGGTGTGCTCGTCGCCGAGTTCGCCGGCCTCGCGGCGGATCGCCTGTGCGCCGAGGTTGAGCGCGTCGACGTCGCTGTTGCGGGCGGCGAGCACCACCATGTTGGCGATGAGGTCGTGCGGGTCGGCCCACTCCTGCAGACGCAGTTCGTCCCAAGCCATGAGGATCTGAGAGCGGGCGTCTTCGGCGGTCTCGGCGGGGTGCACGCGCCCACCATCGGCGAGCATACGCAGCGCCAGTTCGTGGTTGCCGGTGCGCCAGACGTCCAGCGCGGCCCGTTCGGCGGCGTCCTCCTGGCGGCGGTTCTCGGTGAGGGTGAGCCCGTGGACCAGGCGGTGGGTCTCCCTGAACCAGCCGCCGGGGCCGATCGCCTGCAACTGGAGGTGGTCGCCGATGCCGACGACCTTCGTGCCGGTGCGCGCGGCCTCGGACATCAGCACGGCCGCGGCGCGGTCGTCCACCATCGTCGCCTCGTCCACGACCAGGACGTCGACGCCGCGCAGCCCGTTGCCGTTCTCGATCTCGCCGAGCCAGGCCGCCACGGTCCGGGCCGGGATGCCGGAGGCGTCGGTCAGATTCTTCGCGGCGACCGCGGCGAGGGTCGCGCCGGCGTACGTGGTGCCGGTGGCGTCCCAGCCGATCCGGCACGCCTCCATCAGCGTCGACTTGCCCGCCCCGGCGACGCCGATGAGGGCGTCGATGCCGTGCCCGGCGGTCAGCACCCGGGTCACCGCGGCGGACTGCTCCGCGGACAGCTCGAACCCGGCGGCGACCTGGAAGATGTCGACGGCGGCCGCGGCCTGGTCGGCGGTGAGCTGCACGGCGCCGCTGTCGAACCGTTCCAGCGCCTGGGCCCGGACGGTCTCCTCGGCGTCGAGGATGTCCTGGGTGGTGTAGCGGGCGATGGACGACATGACGGTGGAGCCGAGGGTGGGCACGCGCACCGCGTGGCCCTCGACCTCCAGGACGTCGTCGACGAGCCGCTCCAGGCTGTCCGGGTCCGCGTCGATCCCGAACTCCAGCGCGTTCGCCACGGCCGCCAGCAGCTGCGCGCGGCTGAACGTCTTGTCGTTCGCGGTCAGCCCCTCCTTGGGGTCGAACACGACGGCCGCGATGTCGCCGGGCGAAGGGATGCGCGGGCCGGTGCCGGGCCCGTCCAGACCGGCGCCGCCGTCCGGGCCGGGCGGACCGGGGGCAGCCGCGGCCACCATCGCGTCGACGTCGTCGACGACCTGTTCGGCGCGCTGCCTCCAGCTCTCGCGCATCGTGGTCGCGTCGACGTCGAGCTTGTCTCGCTTGGTTGCCATGGAGACGGCCTGCTTCTCCTGGCGGCTGGCGTCGGCGCCGGCCTTCTCGTCGACGAGCGCGGCCCGGCGGGAGAAGTGGTCGCGCACCTGGTCGGGGATGCCGACGATTTCCCAGGCTCCGGTGCGTTCGTTGCGCGCGCGCCGTATGCCGAAGCGCTCGTGCGTGAGCGCTCGGACGCGGGCCTTGAAGTAGGCATCCAGGGCCGACGCGTGGCGGTGCAGGTCCTGCCCGCTGTTGGCGATCGACCGCCACTCGCCGTCCTCGCACAGCGCCATGTTGGCGACGGTGACGTGCAGGTGCAGGTGCGGGTCGCCGGGCTCCCCGGCCCGGATCGGGCGGGCGCTCTGGTGCTCGACGCTCCAGGCGAGCAGTCCCCCGGTGGCGAGCCGGATCGGTTCGCCGTCCTTGCTGCCGACCGCGTACCCGGCCCACCGCTCCATCTGCCGGAAGGTGTCGCGCTTGGCCTGGTGGACCAGGTCGCGCATCTCCTGCTCGCTGAGCGAGTCCATCAGGGCCTGCACCACGCTGTCGGACTTGGGGAGGTCGAGGACCACGTCCCAGCCTCGGACACGGTCGTCGACACGAAGGTCTTTGTTCTCCCATGCCGTGGCGAGTTCCGTTTCGCCATAGACGTCGTTCAGGGAAATCCCGGCGGCACGCGCGAGTTTGTGAAGGGTGGTCACCTGCATGCGGTGCATGTCACCCAGGCGGTGAACGTTGCGCTGCTGCTGCTCGAATACGCGCTTCTGCTTCGGCTTTTCCTCGAACAGTTCGCCCGGCTCAACGCCCTTTTCCTCGGCGGCCTTTTCAATGGCCTCGACAAGCCGGGCGGTGGTCAGCTGAGCCTTTTCGTGTGCGCGCACGGAGGTGCGGGACTTGATCAGGCGGGCGCCGGTCTCGGGGTGGCAGCCGGCCATCAGGAGGCGGGCCGCCTGCTTGCCCTCCTCGTCGAGCTCGGCGCTTTCGACCAGGCCGACGGCCTCCAGGCCGCTGCCCATCCAGACCAGGGCGGACCCACCCTCGGGGCGCAGCCGGTAGTCGACGGACTGGTCCTCGCCATCGTCCAGGACGACGGTCTGCTCAGCTTCGGACTCGACCACGTCGCATCCGGCCTGCTGCTTGAGCCGGTACTCGACCTGCGCGTCCTCCGTGATCTTCGTGACCCAGGCCACCGGCCGCCCCTCCCCGTGCTGCGCTCCCCGCGCGCTTGTGCCTTTCACCCGGCCTGCCGGGGTTCCCCGCGAGGGGAACCCCCTTTGTCCTCTCCCTCATTCCGATCATGAACCGGAGGGAGGCCAACAGGCGCCACACACACCACGTTGACCAACAGACTGCCGATGTACGGCACCATGCCACTGACCACGGACGTTTAGTGGAGCGGGGTCCTACGAACCCGTTCTGCTCCCGTACCGCGGGCAAGAACTTCCCCCGGGGTCCGCCGTACGGGCAGGCTCCCGGTCAGTGACCGGAGATCCAGTACCAGGCGGCCGTGTCGTCCGGGCAGCCAGCGTTCCGGTCAGCTTTTCGGCTTGCGAGAATGCTGGCCCGGCTGCGTGCGGTCCGGCGTGCGCAGCCGCTGGCCTCTACCCTGAGCCGCGAAGAGACCCCCGGCACTAACCCTGCCGGGGGTCTCTTCATGCATTGCGGTCAGTGGAACCAGACCAGGACCGGAATTCTGATCTGCCGTTCCTCTCGGATGACGGCGTATTCGATGATGACCGCTTCTCCTGCGATCTCAAGCGAATAGCGCACCCCGAGGTCGTCCATCGGATCGCCGGGCGGTTCGCGGTCCGCGTCGACAGCGGCGCCCGCCTCAATTCCCAGGGCGAGCAGGAAATTTAAGACCTTCTTGGAGAGATCCGGGGGCATATCGAGCATGATGCTCGCCGGGATTTCCTCGGTCCATACGGTCCAGCCGCGCCGTGGCTGGCCGGTCATCCGGCCGCCCTTTCCACCTGCTCCAGGAGGTCCTCGACCGCGACCAGGCGGCGGCCGGCGGCGTTGGCCCGGCTGGTCTCGGCGCCCCGGGCGCGGTCGAGCATGGCGACCTTCCACCAGCGGCGCATGACGCCGGAGACGTCGTCTTCCTCGGCGGCCAGGACCTCGCCGTAGAAACGGGCGCGCTGTTCACCAGTGAGGGCGTCACCGATCGCGTTGATGGTGTGCGGGATCGCGGGGACCCGGCCGTCTGCCGGGTGCTCGGGTTGGGCTGTCACTGCCTCTCCTTCGGTCGGTGGTTCGAGTGTCCTACGCGGCGCGGCCGCCGGTGGCCTCTTGGAGCGCCACGAGGACCAGGCCGTGGTCGACCATGCGCAGCTTCGGGATCTCGCCCCGGTCGGCCTTCTCGCGGACCGTCGGCAGCGTGCCGAGGACGGCGACCAGGAGGTCGAGCAGCGCGCCGAGGATGCGCGGGCGGGCCTCGGTGTACGCCTTCCACAGCTCCGACTCCGGGCGGCGCTCGGTGAGCCGCGGCAGCTCCACGGTGACCGTGCGGTCCGCCAGGTCGGCCCGGAGCTCGTCGGGGGCGAGGCTCCCGGCGAGGATGAACGCCCGGTCGGGCCGGGGCACGAAGGGGAAGGGCTCCCCCAGACCGCGCTTGGTCATGGCGGTGCCGCTGACGGCCGCGCACAGGGCGTCCGACTGCCAGTCGGGGACGCGGGCGACGTCGTCGAAGCCGACGACCCGGGTGGCGTCCGTGGCGGCGATCCACTCGTCCTCGTTGGCGGGGAGCCGGCGGAAGGGCGAGCCCGGGTCGACCAGGTGCTGGAGCAGCAGGGCGGTCACCGACTTCCCGCTGCACGGCACTCCGGTGAGGAGCAGCACCGAGCGGGTGATGTCCGGCAGGAGCGCGGCGAGGAGCCACGCCGTGACCTTCAGCCACTCCTCGTCCCCGACGTTGAGCAGCTCGCGCAGCTCGGTGAGCGATCCGCCGGGCGCGGGCACGGGGAGCGGCTTCGTGGCGGCGGTGCGCCGGAACTCGGGAAGCCCGGTGTCGGCCTGGACGACCTTCCAGCCGTCGCGGGTGACGGTGACGGCGGCGGCGCCGTGTCCGAGGTCGAGCGCCAGGCCGTTCTCGGGGAGGAACCCCAGCGGCGCCACCCGCAGGTGGCGGGAGGGGGTGTTCGTGTTCGTCATGCAGTCCGTCCTTGTCGTGGAGCGGGGCCGCGGACCGGCCCCGGGGTTCAACGAGCGCGGGACCCGTCAGTCCTTGTAGCCGATGGGGCCCAGGCCGTTGTGGGCACGGTTCAGGGAGCCGTACAGCCTCTGCGCCGCGTTGCGGGCGTCGTCCAGGCCGTAGAGGACCTCCCCGAGGTCGTGCTCCAACTGGTCCTTGTCGCTGCGCAGGTGCCCGCCCTCGTTGAGGTCGGTGATGAAGCGGCTGGCCTGCTCCAGGGCCTGCGGCAGCATCATCGCCATCTGGGAGAGGTTGGCGACCAGGCTGTAGACGTCGCCGGGGTACCGCCAGTCGTCGCGCGGCGAGCCCTGCGTCAGGTGGTTGATGGCACGGATCGCCTCGGCGGCCTCGTCGGCGAGCTGGGCGGGCGTCTTGTCGGTCATGGGTTCGAACTCCTCCAGAAACGGGCCGGGGCCACCACGGCGGCGGCCCCGGGGTCATCTTGTCGTGCGGGTCTGACAGGCCGGGCCGGTTCGGGGACTACGCCCGGCCGGGACCCGGCTCCCGGTTGTGGACTCCGGCGGGCAGCAGCGCCTGGTCGACGTCGCGGTGCTCGATGGTCACCCCGTCGCCGACCGCGCGCAGCAGCTCGTACGAGGCGCGGGCCAGGCCGACGCTGCGGTGCCGGCCGCCGGTGCACCCCCAGGCGATCGTGACGTCGGCGCCGGTGTCCTCGGCGAGGGCCCGGGCGGTGGCGACCGCGTTGAACGCGAGCCGCTCGGCGCCCGGGGTGGCCATGACGTGGTCGTAGACCTCCTGGTCGAGGCCGGTGCGGTGCTTCAGCTCCGGGTTGTGGAACGGGTTGCGGAGTAGGGCTCGCAGGTCGAAGACCAGGTCGGCGGTGGGCGTGGGGCCGTGGCCGTAGCCGAAGGAGACGATGCGGACGGTCATGGGTCAGCTCTCCTCGAACCGCTTGGTGGCGCACGGCGGGCAGAGCGGGATCTGCCGGTGGTCGGGCTCCTCCGGGTAGAGCGCGGTGGAGAACGGGTCGGGGATGACCTCCACGTCCGCCCTCTGCTTGCCGCACTCCTCGCACCGCAGCAGCAGCGGCGCCAGGAGGTCGAGGGCGTGGCGGATGCGGTCGCCGGTGCTGTCCTGGACGTGGCCCTGGGCCTCGTCCAGCAGCTCGGTGACGCGCTCGATGTCGTCGTGGTCGACCTCGGTCACCGACACCGTGATGGTGCCGACGACGTCGGCGACGGCCGCCAGGACGCCCGCGTCGGGCTTGGCCGGGTCGTACAGCGCCTGGAGGGCGGCGGCGTGCGGGCCGGCCTCCTCGGTGCGGCACGCGGCGTCGCGGATGCGGTCCAGGCCGATCCGGACGATGGCGACGGCCGCCTGCAGTTCCTGGTCGAGCGTCATCTTCGGGGTGCTGTCCACTGGGGTCCTTCCGGGGTGAGCTGCGGGTTATCTAGCTGGATTGCTTGGGTGTGCGCTGCTTACAGCGCCGCGATCAGGAGAGCGGCGATGCCGAGGAACAGGTGGTGGAAGCTCTGGTCCAGGGCGTAGGCGCCGGTGCCGAGCGTCGGCGCGTACCCGCCCTGGGCGGTCACCGGGTGGGCCGGGTGGGCGGGTGTCCCGAGGGTGAGGAACTCGGTCTTGCCGGTGGTCTTGGCAAGCCAGGCGAGGGTGCTCCGGCGGTCCGCCCACCAGTGGGTCGCCGCGTCGATGCCGAGGCCGGCCGCCACGCCCGTGACCGTGATGGGGAGGTCGAGGACCAGGACGACCGCCGCGAGGGCGATGCCCTTGGTGATGGTCAGTCCGATGACGTGCAGGGTGCAGGCGATCCGACCGGCGCGGCTGGACTGGCCCGGGGTCTTGTCGTTCTCGCCCTTGTGGGCGGCCTGGTGGGAGGTCTGGACCCAGTGGTCGCCGACGCTGTGCGCGACGTACAGCGCGACGAACACGGCGGCGAAGACGGCTGCGGTCATGGGTGCTGGGCTCCTTCGGGAGGTGGTGCTCGGCGGGTTGGTCAGCGGTCCGTGCGGACGGTCCATGCGCCGTCGAGGCCGCGGCGGATCTCCAGGCCGGGACCGGAGATCCGGCCGGGACCGGCCTGGACGCTGCCGGGCCGCATGGCGTCGAGCTGGTCCAGGAGGGCGGCGACCTGCCCGGCCAGCTCCAGGGCGCGGGCGTTGTCGTCGGCCGTCGGCATGGTCTGTCGCATGTCATCCCCTGGGTCGGTCGCTTGCTTTTCCGCTGTCTTTTTCGCTTGCGGTAATTAGATGATGCAGACTCGGAGTCTGCGTGTCCAGGGGTTCGCAGACTCGGAGTCTGCATAGGCTGGGTCGGTGCTGGTCAGGCCCGGAAAGAATCTCGCCGGCCGGGCCCGTCGTCCGCTCCCCCGGCGCACAGAACGGGCGGCGTGCGTCTCCCCAGGGGCGCACCCACGCCCCGCGCCGCCGGGAGGAGGGAGGGGTAAAGCGGACGGGCGCGTCCGCGCCCGGCGTCCCGGCTCTCCGTCTATGGCGGTCGCGCGTTCACCGGCGCCGCCCGCTCGGCCGTGGCCGGCCTCCCCGGCGGCGCCGGGCGCGACCGCCGTTCCTTCCGTCCGTCACCCGCCCCGCCACGCGGCGGAAGTCCCACTGAGCGCTGCGGCTCGGCGGGGCTCCCGGATGCCACCCAAAAGCGGGGGAGGGCGGGCGCTGGCGGGGCGACGTCGCCGGGCGCGGGTCAGCCGGCGGACCGGGTCCACGGGTCGTCCGGCTCCTCGCGGCGCAGGCCGGTCAGGAAGTCGAGGACGCCCCAGAGCCGTTCCCCGGCGGGGCCGTACTCCGGTGCCGCGATCGAGACGTACGTGCCGTGCGCGACCTGGTCGTAGAGGCCGCGGTCGAGGCCGGTCCACTGGATGGCCATGTCCGCCCGTCCGATCCGGCCGCCGAACGCGGTGACCGGCTCGCCGTCCCGGGTGGTGACGACGACGGGCTCGTCCCGGACGCCGCCGCGGCGGTGGTCGTTGACGCGGACGAGCATCCCGGCCGCGCGGGCGGCGCCGAGCAGGCGGGGCAGCCGGGTGTGGTCGGTGACGACCAGCTCGACCGCGGCACGCTGCTCCCACCACAGGCCGTCCGCGCCGGTGCCGGCGAATCCGGGCTGCGAGCAGGTGGTGACGTACCCGGTCCGGCACAGCGCGGCGAGGGTGGGCACCAGGTGCGCGGTCTCCTCGTCGGGGCCGAAGCGCGGCTGGTAGCCGGGGCGGGAGGCGATCGCGCCCTCCAGCCAGCGGGCCATCAGCTCGCCGAGGTCGGCGACGGTCCTCGCGGACCTCCAGCGGCGCCGGTCGGCGCGGCTCATCCAGGGGAGCTTCATGGTCAGCCCTTCACGATCATGTTGCCGTGGCCGTTGACCATGTGGTCCACGCACGCCGGGCAGTCCTCGCGGGGACCGAGTCCCTTGTGCGCCTCGCGGGAGGCGTGGGCGTGGTACCAGCACTGTCGGCATTCGCCCTTCGGCGGGTTCAGGGCCTTCTGGCTCTCCATCGTGGTCTCCGATCAGTGGTTGACGGTGGTGTTGGACCGGCCGAACCACTTGCCGTGGTTCGTGACCTGCGTGGTGTGCTCCTGCTGGACGGGTCCGGAGTAGTGGTGGTGGGTGGTGACGTTCGCGGCCTTCACGGACCGGACGACCGAGCCGACCGCGACGACGGCGGCGGCCACGGCGGCGATGGGGAGCGTGACGAACAGGACGGACGTCAGCGTGACGGCGGCGAACCCCTGGCAGACGAGCCAGACTCCGCAGCCGACGCCGGTGATGCCGGCGCCGACGCCGATGGAGGCGACGGCGACCCCGGCGGCCCACGGGGGCACGATCCGGTGGTCCGGCTGGGGCACGGGCGGCGTGGCGCCGTACGGGGGGACCGGCGTGCGGTCGACGTACGAGGTCGAGGTCGTCGCGGGCTCGGACCTCCACAGGCCCTCGATGATCCGGCGGGCCTCGGCTTCGGCCTCCGACTCGCTGAGCGGGCGGCTGGCGGCGGGGTTCTCGGTGCTCACGGGGCGACCTCGGCTTTCTGTGTCGGGGGAAGCGCCGGCCCCCGGGGCGGACCCGGGGGCCGGGGCGGTCAGTTCTTGCGGTACGGCTTGGTGCGGCGCAGGACGTGGTCGCGGGAGAAGCCGGTGGCGTCCACGACGTCGAGCTGCAGCGCGTTGCCCGCGTCCAGCTCGGCGGCGATGGCCTTCCACATCGCCTCGTCGGCGGCGGCCTTGGCCTTCTCGGCGTCCTCGTGCGCCTGGTCGCGGACCTTCTTCAGCTCGGTGAAGCGGCCCTTCGCCGCGTCGCGGGATTCCTGGTTGGGCTGAGCTGCCATGGGGCGGGCTCCTTCGGTGTCGTGAGGGACGATGGGGGCTCCCTCCCGCTGCCGTTCGGAGCGGGATGCGGGGCCCGGGGCGGCCGGTGATCCTTGGCCGGGTGACGGCCGCCCCGGGGCGTGTCTACCTGCTCAGCGGCACCTGGGGGTGGGGCACGGTCGCCTCGGCGGCGTCGGCCACGTGCTTCAGGACGTGGCGGACGGAGTCGGCGGCGTCGCTCAGGCTGTCGGTGAGGCTCGCGCAGCCGAGGTGATCGGCGCGGTCCGCGAGGGCGGTCAGGTAGTGCCACACGTCGTGCATGTCGTCGTGCAGCGCGATCAGGCCGGGCTGGAAGGCGTAGGGGTCGCTGAGGCCGGCGGCGCCCGTCGCGTGCTCCTGGGCCCGCTCCGGGAGGGAGTCGAAGGCGTTCTTCGCGATGGCCTCGCGGACCTGCTCGACCGACTCGTAGGCCCAGGACTTGCCGGTGAGGGCCATGAAGAACCTGGTCAGTGCGTTCGGCACGGTGTCTCCTGTCTGCGTTTTCGCTGGCGGATTCGCTGGCTGTTTCGCTGGCTGTTTCGCTGGCGGTCAGAAGCCGCGGCGGCGGGGGGCGGCGCCGGGGGTGCGGCGGGAGGGGACGTTGATCCGGCCGGACATCGAGCGCGGGCGGACATCGAGGTGCTCGTCCAGCGCGGCCTGGGTGGCGGTGACGTCGATGGCGCCGGACATCGTGTTGGCGTCGATGTCGCCGCCGGCGGTCGCGTGGACACTGATGGCGCCGGACATCGTCTTGAGCCGGGCGGTGCCGCCGAAGTCGCGGATGTCGATGGCGCCGGACATCGTGTGGGCGTCGACCACGTCGGTGAGGTTCAGGTACACCCCGCCGGACATGGTCTTGGCGCTGATGTCGGCCGCCTTGTTGACCCTGACGGAGCCGGACTGGGTGGAGGCGGTGACCTTCTCGGCGTCGTCCACCCGGACGCTGCCGGACTGGGTGTGGCCGGAGACCACGGCGAAGGAGCCGATGGCCTCGATGTCGGCGGACTGGCTGTGGCCGATGACCTTGCTGCCCAGCGGGACGACGGCGGTGATCGCGATGGGGGCGGCCCCCTTGATGACCGTGGTGTCGCCGCCGGTGACCTTCACGCCGTTCACGTAGACGTCGCCGCCGACGAAGTTCCCGCCGATGACGCCGCCGTTGAAGGTCATGCCGGTCATCTCGCCGTGGACGGTCCCGGCGCTCTGGATCACGGTCATCCCGCCCCGGCCGCCGGTGATGACGGTGGTGCCGCTGACGCCGCCCTTGCCGTGCACTGTGGCGTTCAGGCCGGTCGCGGACTGGCGGAGCGTGGCCTTGCGGACCGCGTCGGCGGCGGGGCCCTCCTCGTCGGTGGTGCTGATGGTGAGGGTGGCCCGCTCGCAGTCGGCCTCGGCACGGACGGAGATCACGCCGCCGTGCCCCAGGAGGCTGGCGTCGATGGTGACGGGGCCGGTGGTCTCGGCGGCGAGCTTTCGGGTGGTCACAGACTTTCTCCTCTACGAATCGGCTTTCTTTTTCGCTGTCTTTTTCGCTTGCGGTAATTAGATGATGCAGACTCCGAGTCTGCATGTCCAGGGGTTCGCAGACTCGGAGTCTGCATAGAGCGGGTCCGTGCAGGTCAGCGCCCGGAAATTTCTTCCGGAGGAGCGTCTGTCAGGTGCTGCTGCGGTGGCAGACGCCGCACCGGATCTTGACCTCGGAGGTCTTGCCGGTGGCGGCGTGGACCCGGGTGGAGATGGTGACCATCCCGGCCCGGCAGCCCTTGACCGTGCAGCGTCGGCGCTTGGGCCGGGGGCTGGCCGTCGGCCCGGCCCCGCCGGTCTGGAGCGTCCAGGCCGTGGTGAGCGCGGTGGCCCGCGCGGTGCTGATCGCCTCGTCTGCCTTCTCCTTCACGGCGTCGGCGGCTTCGTTCGCCTTGCCCTTCGCCGCTCCAGTGACCGCGCCGGCCTTCTCCTTCAGCTGGGCCTTGGCCTCCTTCTTCTTCGAGCGCCACCACCGCTTCACCTCCGGGGCCGCGGCCTCGTGCACGGCCTTGGCGGCGCCGATGAGCTGGTGGATGTCGATGAGCGGCCGCATCTCGCCGGTCATGACGATGCCGCGCCACTCGGCGCGGAAGACGTCCCGGTCCGCCTCCTTGATCCGGGCCGCGCGGGTGGCGAGGACGGCGTCGACCAGGCCGTTGGTGACGACGCCGGAGTCCTCGCCCCTGCCGCACGACGGGCAGCAGATCCAGGCGGGGTGGACCTCGCGGAAGCCGTGCTTGTGGATCTCCAGGGAGAGGCCGTTGCCGCACCCGGAGCACAGCAGCTCCGTGCCGTCCACGTGCGCCATGCCCAGCAGCTTCAGGTCGGCTTTCGCATCCATGGCGGGCCCTTTCTCGACTCTGTCGGTTTGTCAGGGTTCGGGCGGTGCTGGGACCTGGATCGGGCCTGGACGGCGCCGGTATCGATGCAGGTCAGAGGGGGTGAGCATCCTGGACGGGGCCCGGCTGGACCTGGACGGGGCCCGTCCAGGTTCCGGGGGGTGCTGTCCGGGTCGACGGCCGCCCGGTCCGGGGTGATACCGGGGCATTCCGGGCGGCCGTCCGGGGTGGATCCGAGTTCTCAGGCGGTCAGGCCGTACTTCGTCTGGGCCGCCCGGAGCACCGCCGTGAGCGGGTAGCCGTTGAGCGCGGAGGTGCTGTCCTGCCAGGTGCGCTTCCTCTTCTCGCCGTCCTCGCGGACCACCAGGCGGGCGAGCTTCTCGGGGGTGATGTCGAGTCCGGCCGCCTTGAGCGCGTCGACCAGGACCGTGCCCGGGAGCCAGTCGACCTCGCCGGTGGCATCCTCTTCCTTCGCCTCCTGGTCGTAGGCGTTGAAGACGTCGACCAGGACCGCGAGGACGTCGGCGTCGGCCTCGCCCTTGTCCCGGAGCTGGTCGGCGAGGGTCTTCGGTCCGTCCGGCAGGGTGCCGGCGGCCTCGCGCCGGTCGTACGCGAGCTTGAGCAGCAGCTCGACCTGGTCGTCGGTGTAGTAGTCGGCGCGGACCAGGACCGGGTTGGAACCCTCGGCCCACAGCAGGCCGGCACCGCGCATCTCGGGCTCGATGGTCTTCGCCGAGTAGCCCGCCGCCGCGGCGCCCTTGCCGAGAATCGTGTCGGACGCCTCAGGAGTAGTGCAGCGCAGCGCCCACCGGATGGACAGCAGGTCCCGGAGGCTGGTGTCCACCACGTCGCTGCCGGGCTTCTGGGTGGCGCAGAAGGTCACGATCCCGGCGGCCCGGCCCCGGGAGACCAGGTTGCGCAGCAGCTTGGTGATCTTCTTCCCGAACTCGTCGTCGGTCGTGTAGAACATCAGCTCGTCCACCCACAGCAGCTTCTGGCGCAGCAGCGGGTACTTGTCGGCCAGCTCCTCGGTGACCTTGCGCTTGCCCAGCTTCTTGAGCAGGGCGTAGCGCGCCTTCATGTCGGCGACGGCGGCCTTGAGCATCTCGTAGAACGCCTCGGGGTCGGCGTCGCCCTCGAAGTACTCGCACAGCTCGGCGAACGGCTCCAGGTCGCCGCCGGCCTTTCCGTCCGCGAGCCAGAGGATGACCCGCGGGTCGAGGGCGGCGGCCAGCAGGATCACGTTGCCGGACGCGGACTTGCCCGCACCGGGCTCGCCGCCGACCAGGCCGGACCGCTCGACCACGGAGATCGAGATGGGCAGGCCGCGCACGTCGGGGCCGATGGCGATGCGGCCCCAGAAGTTGGTCGCGGCCTCCAGGGCGAGCAGCGGGCCCGCCTCGGCGCTCTCGGTGAACGGCAGGTCCTTGGAGACGTAGATTTCCAGGCGGCCGGAGCGGGCGCCCTTTCCCTTCGTCTTCACCATGTTGACCTGCGCGTCCTCGACCCCGAGGGCGGAGGCGATTTCGGAGAGGGCGCGCATCGCCTTCTTCGCCGGAATGCCGGGCGGCAGGTCGATGACCGCCGACCAGGCGCCGCGCGCGTCCAGCATCGGCATCTTCACCATGTGCAGGCTCTCCTCCGCGCCGATCACCTTCGCGCGGCGGAACACCTCGTCCAGCATGGGCACGCTCATCGGGTCGCCGTCGCCGAGGGAGCGCCAGTCCGCCGACCAATCCGTCTCCTCGGTCACCACCTCGCGGCCCGCGAAGGCGCCGCCCGCGAACGTGGCGAGCGCACCGGCGGTCGCGCCGAGTGCCCCGGCTCCCAGGTATCCGGTGCTGATCGCCGTCAGCGGCGGGCCGTACGCTGCGCCGGCGCGCAGGGCACGGAGCTTACGGCGGTAGTTCTTGGCCTGCTTGTGGGCGTTCACCGCCTGCATCGCGACGGTCTGGGTCCGGTCGGCCTCCCTCAGCGCGGTCTGCTTCTTGTTCTTCATCAGGGCCGGGGTGTAGCGGGCGGCGCGGGCGGCGGCGCGGGCCTCCTTCGCGGCGACGTGCGCCTGGTGGGCGAGGGCCTGCGTCTGGATCCCCTCGAAGCCGGTGACCCAGTCCTGCATCCGGCGGGCACCGCGCTTGAACTGGGCGGCGTGGCCACGGTCGGTGCGCTGGCGGCGGACCCAGCGGCGGTAGGCCCGCAGCCGGGAGCGGTAGACGACGCCGGAGTACATGGCCCAGCCCTCGGGCGTCTTGGCCCAGGCCGGGATGAGCGGGCGGTCGTCGAAGGCGTCCAGGTCGACCTCGGTCTTCTCGACCTCGGCGGGGGCCGAAGTGACCGTGCCCTCCAGGACCCAGCGGGCCGACTCGAGAACTGCGGCGCGGTCGGTGGTCTCGGTCGTGCCACCCAAAGCGGGGGCGGCGGGCAGCGGGCTGGTGTCGGCGGCCGGCCATGCGCCGTGGACGTAGGTAACGGTGGCCAGGTCTGTGCTCTCCTGGCTCGGGCCGGTCGGCATCTCGGTCATGCTGGTGCTTCTCCTTCGGGAGGAGCGGGGCCCTGGCGGTCGCTGTAGGAGGTGGAGCGCCAGGGCCCCGCGTTTTCGGGGGGCGGTGGATCAGGCGGCGGCGGTGAAGCCGTCGGCGCAGGGGGTGCAGGCCCCGAGCGAGGTGGCGATGCAGTACGTCTTGACCTCGCCGCACTCGGGGCAGGTCCTCCGGGCCCGCATCGCCGCCGCGAGGGAGGCGAGCTGGCCGGGGGAGCGGGGCTTGGGCGGGGTGGCTCGGTCGATCTCGTAGAGGCGGGCGAACCGCGGTTCCGCCGGCGACTTCCGGCTGAACCACATCACCTGCGCGACGGCCGGGCCCCGGGGCCGGAGCCCCTTGGCCACGAGCTGGTCGCGGGTCGCCAGTCCCTCGGGGGCCAGGCCCCAGGGGAAGGTCGGCACGTCGTGCCGCTCCCCCTTGGGGTCCCAGAGATCAGCGATCCGGCGGGCCATCGGTCAGGCCCCCACCGCGGCGGCGTCGCCGTCGATGAGCCGCAGCTTGCGCTCGGCGACGACCCGGTCCCGCAGCCGCCGCGCGTCGTCCCGGCGGATGCCGAGACGCTTCGACAGGGCGGCGGCGGAGATCTGGTTGCCCTCCGCGACGAGTTCGGCGGCGACCTTCAGCCCGTCCGGCAGGAGCGCCTCCAGCTCCTCGTCCGACCGGCCCCGGCGACCGTTCCCGCTGGCGTCGTCGCCAGCGTTCCCGGAAGCCTTCCCGCTGGCCTTCTCGCGGGCTTTCTCGCTTGCGTCCTCAGACCCGTACATCCCAATTCCCGCAAGGGCTGTAGCGCCCTCGGAGGGCCGCTGGAGAGCCGGGAGCGGGAGGGCCGGACCGAGGGTCGGGATGCCCTCGGAGAGGCGGTGCGGGAGCGGGTTGTAGAGGCTCGCGAGCATCCCCGCGCGGACCAGCTCCGGGCGGACGTGCTCACCCAATTCGAAGGCCGCCCCGAGCGCGACCCGGGCGTTGGTGGCGTCCGCGTAGACCTCGGCGGACAGACCCGGCTCGGCACCCCGCTTGATCCGCCACGCGGTGGCGAACGCCTCCTCCTCCGAGATCGACTCGAACGGCAGGGCGGACAGGAGCCGGTCGGCCTCGGAGGCGATGTCCTTGTGGTGCTTGCGCCGGTCGGCGAGGTGCCGGCGGCGGGCCTTCTCCTGGCGCCGCTCCTCCTTGGTCTTGCCGTGCGACCCGTGGGTCTTCATGTCCCACAGGTAGATCGCGATGAGGGACGAGCAGGCGAACACGATCGCGACCCACTGGTCGTTCGGCAGGGTCGCGGCCCAGTGCCAGTAGTTCACCGCGGCCGCGAGGAAGGCGGTGCACCAGGTGGCGACCCGGTACTTGCCCGCCGGCCTTCCGGCGTCCTCGGCGGCCTTGCCCATGAAGGTCAGGGCCCAGGCTGTGCCCTCCAGCATCGCCGAGAGCAGCGCGGCCAGGAGCACGTTCACCTTGGCGTCGGACAGGGCGCCGACCTGCGAGATGACGGCCGGGACGATCGAGCAGACCATCACGAAGCCGACGAACGCCGTGACCGGGTTCCGGTTCAGCCAGCCGGTCAGCTTGGTGACCTTGGCCCGGCGGGCGGCCTTCTTCCGGTCCTTCTCCTGCTGCCGGGCCCGCTTGTCCGCCAGCTCCTGGCGGCGCTTGGCCTCGGCGTCCTTCCGGGCCTGCTCGGCCCTGCCCTCGTCGTCCTTGCGCTTCTGCTCGGCCGCGATCTCCTTAGCCTTGAGCTTGGCCTCCAGCTCCAGGCGGCGGTCCTCGCGGGCCTGCTCCGCCCGCAGCTCGGCGTTCTTCCGGGACTGCTCTGCCTTCAGCGCCTCGTCGGCGCGGCGTTCCTCGCGGTAGCTCATCGGGTACCTCCAGCCGCCGGGTTCGCGAGCCCGGACAGAACGTTCGCCATCTCGGTGCGGAGTCGGGGGGAGACGGTGCGGATGCGCAGGCGCCGGGCGAAGGTGTCGCCGCCGGCGGCCGTCGCACGGGCCACCATCTCGGTGATGACGCTGACCAGAGCCGCTATCCCGGCGATCACGCCGAGGGTCATCTCCAGCACGGTCAGCAGGAACAGGGCGGTGTGGGCGAGGGCGCGCTTCATGCCGCGACCCCCGTCCCGGTCGTGATGCGGCGGGCGGTGCGGCGGCGCAGCGGCGTGGGCATCCGGCGCAGCAGCTCGGCGTAGTACTCGGCGTCCTCGCGGTCCGTGT
This sequence comes from Streptomyces sp. NPDC050388, assembly GCF_040655635.1. NCBI lineage: Bacteria > Bacillati > Actinomycetota > Actinomycetes > Kitasatosporales > Streptomycetaceae > Streptomyces > Streptomyces sp. NPDC050388. Next base: position 13,663 of record NZ_JBFAKH010000042.1, on the reverse strand, counting down.
CGGTCTCGACCTGGAAGTCGGCGAGGAAGCTGTCCAGCGCGTCCCGGCTGGAGAGTCCGCCGGCGGTGAACTCCTCGGCGAGGTCGAGCGGCTCGACCTCGGAGCCGAAGCCGACCGCGACCTCCAGGAACTCGGAGTCCGTAACGATGTGCTGACCTGCGACGATGATGTTCATGTGGGTCGTGCTCCTCTCGTGGAACGGCCCTAGTGGCCCCGCAATGCGCCCCGCAATGGCGCGCGGGGCCACGCCCGTTTTGGGCATGGCTGTGACCCGGATACAGACGGCATACCGGGTCCTTCGCCGCGTTCCGCTGAACTAGTTCTGCGGTGCGACGTGACGATTAAGGCACTCTCCGGAGCCAGTGTCAATAGAACTAGTTCAGACTCGCAATCTGAACTAGTTCTGAGCTTCCCGAGTGACGCAACCCAAGGTATGGTCGCCCTGGCTGTCCAGACAGAACTAGTTCTGACAGACTGGAGACGCGCAATCACACATGAGGGAGCAGGCGTGGATGAGAGCAAGGTCCCGAAGGTTCAGCGGCTCGCCGCTGAGCTTCGAGACAAGATCCGACGGGGCGTGTATCCGCCCGGGTCCCCCCTGCCGAAGGTCCGCGACCTCCAGGAAGCTGAAGGGGTCGCCTTCCAAACGGCTCGGGACGTGTACAAGGTGCTGGAAGACGAAGGGCTGATCTTCTCCCGCCGGGGAGAGGGGACGTTCGTCTCTCCGATCCTCGGCAAGATCCACCGTGACGGGACCGGCCGGTACATCAAGGCCGCCCGCGAGGAGGATGGCGCTCGCGGCGCGTTCGCGAGTGAGATCGCCCGCCTGGGCATGACGCCGTACTCCGAGACGGTGATCAGTCGTCTCAAGCCCCCGGCCCGGGTCGCCAAGATCCTGGGCACTCATCACGCGGCGAAGGTCCTGGTTCGGGCGCGCACCATGCGCGCGAACGAGACCGCCGTTCAGGTCGCCACCTCGTACTTTCCTGGGGACGTCGCCTTCGGCACCCAGCTCGAAGAACAGGACACCGGCGAGGGTGGCAGTAAGTCCCGCCTCGCAGAGGCTGGCCACGCCCAAGTTCGAATCCGTGAAGAGATTGACGTGCGGACTCCGACGAAGGACGAGGCAGAGGCCCTGAACATCCCGGCGTCCCGCTCCATCTACGAGATCACCCACGTCGGTCTCACCGCCGAGGGACGAGCCGTCGAGGTCTGCATCCACATTCTGCCCACCACACTGTGGTCGCTCAGCTACGAGTGGCCCATCGACCAGCCCGAAATCTGAGAGGACCCACCTTGAGCACCAAGAACGCGATCGTCCGTGACGCGACCGAGCGGTACCTGAAGGAGCGTCGGGAGTCCGGCGAGAGCCGCGGCGCCTTCGAGACCGAGATCAAGCGGCTCGGCGGTACACCTCGGGTTGAGACCGAGGTTCGTCGCGGCTCAGCTCCGGCGGAGGTGGCCGCCATCCTCGGCATCTCGGAGACCGAGGAGACCGTCATCCGGGCCCGCCACATGTACAAGGACGACCAGCTCGTCCAGCTCGCCGACTCGTACGTGCCGGTGGACGTCGCCGAGGCCGCCGGGATCGAGAACCCCGACCCGGGCCGGGGCGGCATCATCAGCCGGATGGCAGAGGCCGGATTCACCCAGACTGAGGTCATCGAGGAAGTCCTCCAGTACCCGGCCACCCAGGTGGAGGCCGACGCCTTCGGGGTGGAGGTCGGGAGCCTGCTCCTGCAGATCACCCACATCGGCCACACCTCCGACGGCCGCGCGGTCGAGGCGACCGTGCACCGGCCGGGGCCCGGGTGGGTCCTCCGCTTCAGCACTCCGTTGAGCTAACGCCCGTGGGGCCCGGAACTTCGGGCCCCACGCGCCGTTCAGCACCATAAACCGGGGCTTACACCCCGCGTCGTCCTGAATGATGAAGATCCACAGCCGATGCGGGTGCACGATAAGGGCCCAGAAACGCCGAAGGCGCCCCTGCCAGGGCGCCTCGGTCACTGCAAGGCCGGGACCGCAAATCCCGGCGAAGTCGAGAGAACAGTTCAGGAGCTCTCAACATGAGGGTACGAGATGTATCGGCCCCGGTGCCACAATCCCGGGAAAGCAAAACGGCTGCAACCAGGGCGCTCCGGGCAAGATTGCTGGCCAGCGCGCTGCGGTACGCCGAGCGCGGGATGTACGTCCACCCGCTGCTGGTGGGCGCGAAGGAGCCGAGGTGGCTGGACTGGGAGGCGCGGGCGACCCGCGACCCGGAGGTCATCGAGCGGACGTGGGGCCGGGCCCCGTTCAACATCGGCGTCGCGTGCGGTCCCTCCGGGCTGGTCGCGCTGGACCTGGACCTGCCGCACGAGGGGGAGGTGTCCGGTTCCCCGGAGATCGTGGACGGCATGACGATGCTGCACTCGCTCGCCGCCCGGACGCCGGGCGCGCGGGTCACGCCGACCATGACGGTCCGGACGCCGAGCGGCGGCCGACACCGGGTCTACCGTGCCCCGGCCGGGGTGGCGGTGCGGAACACCGCGCGCACCCTGGGCTTCTGCCTCGACACCCGGGCGGCGGGCGGCTACGTCGTCGGCATCGGCTCGGTGGTCGACGGGGCCGCGTACGTGCTCGAGGACGGGAGCCCCACCGACCCGGCGGTGCTGCCCGACTGGCTGCTGACCCTGGTCACGGCCGCACCCGAGCCACCCAAAGCCGGGGGAGCGCCGCGCCGGGCCGATGTGGTCGCCCGGCTGCGGGAGCTGACGCGGCAGGGCACGCGCGAGCAGCGGTGGGCCGCGGGCATCCTGCGGTCGGAGTGTGACGAGCTGGCGGCGATGAAGCAGCCGGGCGGGCGCAACAACCGGCTGAACCTCGCGGCGTACCGCGCGGGCCAGCTGGTGGCGGCCGGGCTCGTGGACCAGGCCGTCGCCGAGGAGCACCTGACGGAGGCCGCGCAGGCGTGCGGTCTCGGGGCCGACACCCCGCGCGAGATCGAGAAGACGCTCCGGTCGGGCATGTCCGCCGGCCTCGCGCGTCCGCGCCGGATGCAGACCGCTCCGGTCCGCCGGATGGGCGGTGCCGCCTGATGCGAACCGCACCCCAGGACACAAAGGGTCAGCGCCACGTACACCACGCCTCGGACCTGATGACGGCCCCGCAGGCGCACCACCGCCCCGGGGCCCGGCACCCGAGGAGTGGCCTCGAATGCGAGACCTTCGTACGCCGTCGGACCTGCTTGCGTCTCCCGCTGGTGAGCGGGGGTGCGGCATGACCGAGATGGACGCGACCCCGAGCCCGGAGGAGCTGGCGGCCTTCCGGGCCTGGAAGGAGTCGACCCGGGCGGCGCCCCCGGCCCCGCGCGGCAAGAAGAAGAGCGGCGCCGCAGACGGCGGCAACGACAAGATGTCCGTGGCGGACCAGGTCATCGCCATGGCGGACAGCCGGTACGAGTTCGGCAGCTCGGAGGCGGGCGACCTGTACGCGGTGCCGAAGGACGGCCCGCGCATCGCGCGTCTGCTGCGCGGCGGGCGGATCTCGCTGCGGGCGGAGCTGGCCCGGACCTACTACGGGCTGCACCACAAGGCGGCGTCGTCGTCGGCGCTGGCGGACGCGATGCTCGCCATCGAGGGCCGGGCGCAGGCGGAGGACCCGGTGCCGCTGCACCTGCGGGTCGCCCCGCTCGGCAAGCGGTCCGAGGACGGCCTGGTCCTCGACCTCGGCCGGGCGGACGGCAAGGTCGTCGCGATCACCCGGGCCGGGTGGTCGGTGGGGCCAGCCGCCGAGGGTCAGCCGCTGTTCCGGCGCTCCCAGCTCACCCAGCCGCTGCCCGAGCCGGTCAAGGGCGGGTCGCTGAAGGAGCTGCGCAAGCTGCTGAACGTGACGGACGCGTCGTGGCCGCTGATGGTGTCGTGGCTGGTCTCCGGGCTCGTGCCGGGCATCCCGCACCCACTGCTGTTCCTCTCGGGTGAGCAGGGCACGGCGAAGTCGACGGCGACGAAGATGCTCGTCCAGCTCATCGACCCGTCCGCCGCGCCGGCGCGGTCGACGCCGAAGGACCCCGACGACTGGGCGACCGCGGCCGTGGGCTCCTGGGTGGTCGGCCTGGACAACCTGTCCCGGATCCCGGAGTGGCTCTCGGATGCGATGTGCCGGGCGGCGACCGGTGACGCCAACGTCAAGCGGACCCTGTACTCCGACTCCGACGTGACGGTCCAGGAGTTCCGCCGGGTGCTGATCGTCAATGGCATCGACGTCGGCACGCTGCGCGGCGACCTCGCGGACCGCATGATCCCCGTGCACCTGGACCGGATCACCCAGCGGCGCACCGAGACCGCGCTGTGGGAGGCGTACAACGAGGCCCACCCGCGCATCCTCGGCGCGCTGCTCGACCTCCTGGTCGCCACGCTCAACAAGCTCCCGGCGATCCGGGAGAAGGCCGACCGCGGGGAGATCCCGCTGCCCCGCATGGCCGACTACGGCCTGATCATGGCGGCGCTGGACGAGGTGTACGGCGTGCCGGAGAAGTCGATCCTGCGCGACTACCTCCAGCAGCGCACCGAGCTGGCGGAGGAGGTGGTGGAGTCCAACCAGGTCGCCACCCAGCTCCTGGTCCTCATGAAACGGATGCCGACCCGGCCAGAGGACGGCGCCCGCGTCTGGGACGGCACCACCGCCGAGCTGCTGGACGAGCTGACCAGCCAGATCGGCATGACCAACGACAAGTGGCCCCGCACACCGGGCACCCTGTCCGGCCGGATCAACCGCGTCGCCTCCGACCTCGACAAGCTCGGGGTCGACATCGCCCGCTCGAAGTCGAACGGGAAGCGCTCCCTGTTCATCACCTACATCCCGAAGCCCGACCCCGCCGCGCCGCCACAGCAGCCGGACCCGGTGCAAGAGACCTTCACCGGGTAGCGCCACCGCCGACCCGCCCGTGCCGCGCACGGGCGGGCCTTCGGCGTGCCCACACTGAGGGGCGGATTATCTAGCTTGATTAACCGCGAAAGCGCAGGCCATCAGCCACAGAAAGGCAACCCCGGCGGCGGGGGCGCCGAGGACGGCGGGGCGGAGGTACCTCAGCCGACGGCGGCAGGACCACGCTGATCTCCTCGGCGGGAGGGCGCGACGGCCCGGCGGCCGGGCATGGCACGGTCAGCGGCTGGCGGCGTACCGGGCCCAGGCGTCGGCCAGGGTCTCCAGCGCGGCCTCGGAGGCTCCGGCCTCTTCCAGGTGGTCGGCGTACGTCTCCAGCTCGTCGGGGCCGTCCGGCCAGTCGGGGTCTGCGGCCGCGTCCCGGGCGAGGTCGCCGATTGCGCTCCTGACCTGTGTGAACCGCTCCAGCCAGGTTCCGAATCCGCTCACGTGCCGCCCCTTCGAGGTGTCTGGTCCGACCGGCCGGAGCCTACCGCCGGCCCCCGGCAGCCGCTCCTCACGCTGCGTGAGTGACGGCAGGGACGCACTTGCCCTCCGGGAGGGACGCTCCCAGGGACGCACCCGTGAAAAGTGCGTCCCTCGGGGCGCCAAGTGCGTCCCTGGGGACGCAGTCCGTCCCTGGTGCGACCCTGGTGCGTCCCTGCCTCTGACCTGCCGCGTATCCGCTATGCGGCTTTTGGAGGGACGCAGGGACGCACTTGACCCCCTCATCTCTGTTGGAATGACAAGGAGAAGAAGAGAAGAGGAGAGGGATCAGAGATGCAGGGGAAAAGTGCGTCCCTGCGTCCCTCGCATACCGGGCAAACCGCACCCCCGATCTACAGACGGTGATCACCTCCGTGCCGCAGACGGCGACGATCCTTACCGCCGAGCACCACGCCCCGCCTTTGGGTGGCACCGATCAGCCCCCTGCGGCCTCAAGCCGCGAGAGGACAGAAGGCAGGCACCACCTTGCGTGAGCCGGGCCGCGGCGCTCAGCGGTCCGCAAGAGCGGGGCGGGGCGCGTGACGTGGGCAGGCGGCGGGCCGCGCCCGGCGACGGCCGGGAGGCCGGCCGCGGCCGGTTCGGCCGTCGCCGGTGAACGCGCGGCCCGCAGGGGGGCCGCACCCGGGGCGCCGGGCGTGGACACGCCCGTCCGCTTTGCTTCTCCCCTCCAGGTCGCGCCGCCGAGGTGCCCCTGTCGGCGGGTGCGTCCCTGCCGACGGGGCCGCGGACAGCAATGCGCCCGCGTTCCCGTGTGCGGAAAAGCAGGTGGAAACGCGGGCGGAAAGCCGGGGCTGGCTCAGGCGGTGAGCGGGACCAGGTCGTGATAGCAGCCCAGGCAGACCGGCAGTGGCCGGGAAGTCTCGGCGGGCGTCTGCACCCGCACGAGCAGACCCGGATCGGCCGGGTGCGTGCAGGCCGGGCGCATCTGCGACTGGTGGAAGACGGCGCAGGCGCACCGGCACCCGCCGGGCCGGTCCTGCTCCCACTCGAACATCGCGGGCAGCACGATGGTCAGTAGGGGTCCAGCCAAGGTGAGGCCAAAAGCCACAACGAGGCGACCGGGGTGTTCTGAGCCCGTGGAGGCCGTCACCCGCTCGGCGCAATGTCGTTGGAGTCACGACGGCTTGTGGCACCTGGGTGGGGTGGGGCGTGACCTCGATCGAGCGGACGGCGTATCCGCGGTTCAAGCGGCTGATCACCGCGCGTGAGCTGCACCTGTTCTTCTCGCCGAGCCGGGAGGAAGCCGAGTGGGCGGTGAGCCGTACGCAGTCGGCTGAGCACCGGCTCGCGCTGCTGTTGATGCTGAAGTCGTACCAGCGTATGGGGTGTTTCCCGAAGCTGGCGGAGATCCCGAACATGGTGGTGGACTTCGTGCGGCGGGTGGTGGAGCTGCCGGAGGGGACCCTGCCGGTGTACGCCTCGCAGCGGTCGGCCGAGCAGCACCGCGCCCTGGTCCGCAAGCGGCTCGGCGCGAAGTACGACGCGGCCGGTGCCCGCGCGGTGGCGGGGGAGACGATCCGTGCCGAGGCGGAGGCGAAGAACAATCCGGCGGACCTGATCAACATCGCGCTGGAGAAGCTGGTGGAGGCTGGGCTGGAGCTGCCGGCCTTCTCGACCCTGGATGCGATGGCCTCGGCGCTGCGCGGCGAGGTGAACGCCGCGATCTGCGTCGGTATCCACGACCGGTTGAGCGAGGCCCGCCGGGCCCGGCTGCTCGGACTCTTGGACGTGATGGGGCTCGATGGGAAGACGCCGTTCAACCGGCTCAAGCAACCCGCCCAGCGGGCGACCTGGTCACACTTCAAGAACCTCGCCAAACACCTGGAGTGGGTCGACGGACTGGGCGATTCCGCCGTGTGGCTGGACGGAGTGGCATCGGGAAAGGTCACCGACTTCGCCGGGGAGGCGGCCGCCGCGGACGCGGGCGTGCTGCGCGACTACACGCCCATGAAGCGGGCCGCGCTGATCGCGTGCCTGGTCCACAAGGCACGGATGCGGGCCCGGGACGATCTCACGACGATGTTCACCAAGCGCATTGCCACGAAGGTGAAGAAGGCCAAGGAGGAGCTGGAGGAGATCCGCAAGAACCAGCAGGCCATGGTGGAGGCGCTGGTCGGGAACTACCGCACGCTGCTCCAGCAGGTCGACGACGGTGGGCCCGCGCAGACTGCTCGGGCCAGGGCCGCGGCTATGACGGGCGAGGTGCTGGGGGCTGTCGCGGGCCTGGAGGAGGAAGCGGATGCGGCCGAGGCCGCCCGCCGTTTGGACGGCCGGGTCTCGCCCGCGCTGCTGGCCCTGGCCAAGGCGCTGCGCGTGCAGGCCGGCGGGCTCGGCGCAGTAACAGCCGCGGTGGACGGCTTCGGCGGGTTTGCCCAGCAGTACGAGCAGATCGAGAAGGTCTCCGCGCACCACGGTGACAACTGGGAGGTGCTGCTGTACGGGCAGATCGGCCGGGACCGTGCGGTGATGTTCGATCTGACGGGGCTGCTGGAGCTCAGGGCCACCAGCGAGGACGGGCGGGTGCTGGACGCGCTCGCGCACGCCAAGCGGTACAGGACCTCCCGCGAGACCATCCCGGACATCGGCGAGGATGGGCGGAAGATCGACGTCTCCTTCGCCACCCAGAACTGGCAGAAGGCCATCAGGAACAAGAACCGGCCCGGGGCGTTCGTCCGCAAGCACTTCGAGGCAATGGTGTTCTGCTCTCTCGCCGAGGAACTGCGAACCGGCGACGTCGCGGTGATCGGCTCAGAGGAGTACGCCGACTGGAGCGAGCAACTGCTGCCCTGGTCTGCGGTGCAGGCCAAGCTGCCCGCCTACCTGGTGGAGGTGGGCCTACGCGAGGCCGGTGACGACAGTCCGTTCGACGCGGCCGCCTTCACTGCCCAGTTGCAGGACAAGCTCACCGCGGCCGCCGCGGCCGCGGACGCCGGCTACCCGGACAACGAGGACCTGTTCATCGACCCGGCCACCGGCGTCCCGACGCTGAAGAAGCGCCGCGCGGACGACCAGCGGCCCAGCGCGAAGCGGCTGGAACAGGAGATCAAAGCGCGGATGCCGGAGCGCTCCCTGATCGGGATTCTGGCCCGGACCGCGTACTGGATCGAATGGTGGCGCCGGTTCGGACCGGCCTCGGGCAACGACCCCAAACTGAAGGACCCGTTCGGCCGGTACGTCATCACCACCTTCGTGAACGGCACGAACATGGGCCCCTACGAGGCGGCCCGGCACATCGCCGGGGTGTCCGGTCACGAGCTGTCGATGGCGGCCAACCGGCACTTCAACATCGCCAAGCTGAACGAGGCGATCACCGACGTCGTCAACGCGCACGCCCGCCTGGATATGTCACGGGCCTGGGGGGACGGGACGACGGTGGGCGCGGACGGCACCCACATGGACACCTACCTCAACAATCTGCTCTCCGAGACCTCGGTACGGCTCGGGGAGTCCGGCGGCATCGCCTACCACCACATCGCCGACACCTACATCGCGCTGTTCACGCACTTCATCCCGTGCGGGGTCTGGGAGGCCGTCTACATCATCGAGGGCCTGCTCAAGAACGCCTCCGAGGTCAAGCCCACCACCATCCACGCCGATACCCAGGGCCAGAGCTTCCCTGTCTTCAGCCTCGCCCACTTGCTGGGCTTCGAGCTGATGCCCAGGATCAGGAACTGGAAGGACCTCAACTTTTACCGGCCCACCCGCACCGTCCAGTACCGCCACATCGACGCCCTGTTCGGCGAGGCGGGCAAGAACGTTGTCAACTGGGACCTCATCGAGACGCACTTCCGCGACCTGATGCGGGTGGCGATCTCCGTACGCGAAGGCACGATCTCCTCCACGCTGCTGCTGCGGCGCCTGCGCTCCGGCTCCCGCAAGAACGCGCACTACGCCGCGTTCCGCGAGGTCGGGCGCGTGATCCGCACAGTCCAGCTGCTGACGTACCTCTCAGACGCGTCCATACGTCGGCGGGTGACGGCCGCGACGAACAAGGTTGAGGCGTACAACGGGTTCGCCGAGTGGTTGCACTTCGGCAACCGCGGGGTCATCGCCGACAACGACCCCATCGAGCAAGAGAAAGCGATGAAGTTCAACTCTCTGCTCACGAACACGGTCATCTTTCACAACACCCTGGACATCGCCGACATCGTCCGCGAGCTCCAGGCCGAAGGTTGGAAAATCGAGCCGGAGGACCTGGCGGAGATCTCCCCGTACCTGACCGAGCACATCATGCGATTCGGCGAATACTCCACCCACGAGCTCGGCGACACGCCAGAGGCGTACGAAGTGCACCTCGACGTCGACTTCACCCAGCTCGACCCCGACGCGGTCCCAGAAGCGGAAGCGGCCTGAAGGTTCCCGAGAAGCCTGCGCCCCGCCGGGGGTAATTCGCAGGCGGCTGTGGTCCACGGCTGCCTACGCTCCCCCCATGCCAAACTCAGAATTACAGCGGATCAGCTCCTTCCTGTCGGCCTTCACCCGCCGCCAGGCCGCGCGCATCGTCGATCTCACCCGTTCCCTCGCAAGGGAGTTGGGCCCGGACATGAGGAAGGGGCTCACCCAGAAACGACAGGACGAGATCGTCGCGGTGCAGCAGCTGGCTTCGCCCGGAGCGGGGTTTGTCACCGGGGCCGTGATCCCCGTGGACGGCGGCCTGGGCATGGGGCATTGACGCGTGCGGAAACCGGGCCTCATCCCGTTGATGGTCAGCATCTTCACTGTCGACCTGGGAACGAGCATGACCGCCGTCGCTCTTCCCCTGCTCCTGATCCGCGACTACGGAACCACGTTGGCCGCAGGGCTGACCCTGGCCATCAGGCTGGTTCCCAGCATGGCCGCCGGGCCGATCGTGGGCAGGCTCCTGGCCAGGCGGGACCCACGCCGTATCGCCATGCTCAGCTCGCTCCTGTCCGCCCTGTTCGCCGCGCTCATCCCGGTGTGCGGGGCGCTGTGGCAGATCCAGATCCTCACGCTCGGCATCGGCCTCACCGTGATGCTCGCTGGCCCCGCCCGGCTCGTTCTGCGTCCCGCGGTGGTGAGCGAGGGCGACGAGCGACGCGGCAACGGCCTGCTCATGGCCGCTCAGCGGGTGTCCACCCTCTCCGGTCCCCCGCTGGTCGGCGTCATCATCGCCATCGGCTGGCCGCTGTGGGTCGCCTTCCTCCTCGAGGCGGCGACCTCACTCGTCGCGGTGGTCATGATGCTCCGGGTCCCGCCCTTGCCGCCGGCCGCGGGCGAGGAAGCCCAGTCCCCGGGCGCCAAGGACCGCAAGGCGCTCAGGACGGCGTACGTCACCAGCACCCGGGCGCTCCTGCGCGTCATCTCGGCCGACGCGTTCATCCGCGGCGCGACCCTCACCTCGTTCAGCTATCTCCTGGCCGTGACGCTGGGCCGGATGATGCTGGTCGTCATGGGGGCGCAGCACTACTCCGACATCTCCGGGTTCTACGGCTGGATGCTGGCCGCGATGGGCGTGGGCGGCCTGTGCGGAAGCCTGCTCATCGGGCGCTTCAAGCGGAGCAGCACCGGCGCCCTCTACGTCGCCGTGATGCTGATCGAGGCGGTGGGGTGGCTGTCCCTGCCGTGGTTGCCGAACTTCTCCGCCGCGATGGCCGTGATGATCATCATTGGGATCATGGAGTCGGCCGGCTACGTCCTGTACTACGCCGAGGTGCAGATCCGGATCCCGCGCTCCGTCATGGGCTACTACTACGCCGCGCTGATCCCCGTGGGCGATGCCTGCATGTTCCTGGGGAGCGCCTTCGGCGCATGGCTCGCGGGTACGTCCGTCTCGGCCGCGGCGATGATCGTGGCCAGTGTGATGGGACTTCCGATGCTCCTCACCGCTCGCTGGTACTTCACACCGTCGGGCGGCATCAGCGAGACCGGTTCGATGCGCGACGGCGCGAAACCCGCGGCGAGAAGGGAAGGTCATGAGGCGTGAGGGCAAGCCCGGCCATCCGTATGACGATCGGCTCGACGCATGAGTGCGGGAGGGCTGTCGGCCGCGTCGGGCGCGCACTGGTGGGGCGAGGACTTCTTGCGGCGGGGGCCTGACGACGAGCCGTGGGCCCTGCTGGACCGCGCCGTCACCCGCGGCGAACTGCGGTCTCACCCTGTGGGGTGCCATTAACGACCTGCGAACCAAGTGACATGTAGCTCAGCGTGGCACTCTGGCTCGGGCTCGCTGCGGTGGTGCGACCTCCTGGAGTTCGGTGACCTTCAAGAAACCATCGTTTATTGAGGATCACGGAATCGGTGCGCACGGCCCCCGGGTCGCCTTCAAAAACTCCCTCAAAAACCCTGGTGCTTCAACAACCTCCGACCACCGTTTCTTGAGAAGATCCGGGGGTGAACGCACCCTCCGAGTCCTTCGAACTCCTCGTCGCCGAGCCTGCCGTACGGACCGACATCAAGATCGGTTACGCCCGGGTCTCCACCGGAGGCCAGAAACTCGACCGCCAGCTCGACGCGCTCAATGCGGCCGGCTGCCGCCGCGTCTTCGCCGACAAGAAGTCAGGCAGGAACGACCTGCGCCCCGAGCTCAAGGCGTGCCACGCCTTCCTGGCCGAGGGCGACACCCTCGTGGTGCCCTCCCTCGACCGCTACGGCCGCTCTCTCAAGGACCTCGTGACGATGGTCGCCGAGCTGCGCGAGCGCGGTGTCGGCTTCACCTCGCTCCACGAGAACCTGGACACCACCACGCCCGGTGGGCGTCTGATCTTCCACGTCTTCGCCGCGCTCGCGGAGTTCATCCGCGAGCTCATCGTCGCGGGGACGAACGAGGGCCTGGCCGCCGCCCGTGCCCGCGGCCGGACCGGCGGGCGCCCCTCGGTCATCACGCCCGAGCTCCTGCGCGCGGCCCGCGACATGCTCCCCAACCCGGAGAACAGCATCGAGTCCATCGCGAAACTCCTCGGTGTCTCCGTCGGCACCCTCTACAACCACATCCCCGACCTGCGCGAACTACGCGCCTCCCGCGTTCCGCGCCAGCTCGAAGGCAGTACCTCGTAGCTCACGGCGGAGCCGTTGTGGCTTTTGGCCTCACCTTGGCTGGACCCCATCACGGCCCGGGACTGGGGCCAGGCCGTGCCCGTCGTCGTCACCACCCTGGAGCAGCTGCGAGCGGGGTGCGGACGCGGTGGTGCGGCGGCGCCTGGGGTGCGACGGTGTGCGGACGCCGACCCCCGTGCTCGACACCCCCGACGGCGAGGTCCTCTACCGCCGCCAGGCCGCGCAGACCGATGCGGAAGAGGAGCGGTGACGGGCGGCTGGGCGGGAGGCATGGCGACCGGTGTGCACGCGGTGCGGGGCGAAGTTCACCGACCAGCCCGGGAGGAGGCCACCGCGCGGGGCACCTGGAGGGCCGGAACGGCGCCCGCCGGTTCTCGGCCCGGGCGGTCCGGTGCGGAGCCCGTATGCGCTGTCCGCTTCCGCCGGCCGGTCTTCGGCCCCGGGACGGGAGGATCCGTTGAACCGGCCGCATTGCGGAAGCTTTCGTCAGCTCGTACCCCACAGGCCGACTGCACGGATCGGTGCGCGGGTCACGCCGTGGTGACGGCGGCGTGCATTTCCCACATCAGGACCTCGGCGCCGTCGGGGCCGGCGGTGATGCGCTGGCCCTCCGCGCCGGTGATGCGGACCGCGTCGCCGGTGGCCAGCGGGCCCGCGCCCTCCAGTTCGGCGCTGCCGCGGGCGAGGAAGAGGTGGGTGAAGGGGGCGGTGACGAGCGGGAGGGTCTCGTCGGGGCGGATGCGGGCGACGTGCAGGGCGGCGTGCTTCTGCCGGAGGCCGATCGCGCGCTGGTGGGCGTGCCGGGGCATGCCGGAGGCGAGGGTGGTCCAGCCGCCGCGGGCGAGTTCGTCGTTGATGTCCAGCTGCTCGTAGCCGGGCTTGATGCCGGCCTCGTCGGGGATGACCCACATCTGGATGAAGTGGACGGGGTCCTGGTGGGCGGGCTCACCGGTGAGGGTCCAGGAGTCGTTCTTCTCGCTGTGGAGGATGCCGGTGCCGGCGCTCATCCGCTGGGCGAGGCCCGGGTAGATCACTCCGTTGTGGCCCTCGGAGTCCTGGTGGACCAGACCGCCGTCCAGCACCCAGGTGATGATCTCCATGTCGTGGTGGGGGTGGGTGTCGAAGCCGGTGCCCGGCGCGACGATGTCGTCGTTGGAGACCAGCAGCAGTCCGAAGTGGGTGTTCTTGGGATCCCAGTGGCGGGAGAAGGAGAAGGAGTGCCGGGAGTCGAGCCAGCCGG